>JAFDHD010000028.1 GCA_019308995.1 Deltaproteobacteria bacterium
TCAACCATTGGAACAGGCGACTGAAATTACTCGCCCCATTGCCATCGTGCAGAAGACCTAGCTCAAAATATAATAGGTAACTATTTAAAGGACTCCGATTTTGATTTAAAACCGCCTGTCCGTATCGTATGGCACGACGTCGCAGGTTTCCATGTACCAGCTGAGCATCCGTTCTTTGAGCTGTGAGAGGTCCTGAGAGTAAGCCTTGTCGGCGATCACATTGTGAAGTTCCTGCGGGTCCCTTTCGAGGTCGTACAATTCGTCCTTTTCATACAGCCGCCGCACGTACTTATGCGTCCTGGTGCGGCACATGGCCGCCTTACCCATGTATGAGAAAGGAAGTTCATCAAGGCCTCATTAAAGACTTCCGGGGCTTCCTCATGAGGCGAATGGCCCACACCGGGAACAGTGACAAGCTCGGCCTGGCTGATGTTTCCTTTCAGAACCTGGGATGCTTCTGTAAAAGCCGTATCTTCCTCACCCCAGAAGACGAGCGTTGGCGCCTTTATTTCATTCAGTCTGTCTGTTACCGGCGGCCACTTCCTGAAGGTCCTTGCCACGTAGATGTAACCATCTACTGAAGTATTCAAAACTTTCTGCCGGGATATTTCACGTAATTCAGGATGTTTTTGAAATCTTTCGATCCGCATCGGATTATTGGCTGCATCGTATTCAAAAGCAGCCTCCAATCCCTCGTTTCTAGCCAGCTCATCCAGCTTAGCCCTTAACTTGGCATACCCGGGTGGCAAATCCCAGCTACCGCTGGAAGTGTCCACAAGCACCAGGGCCTTGACCGCCTCCGGGTGATCAAGGACAAACTGGAGGGACATAAATCCTCCCATGGAATGACCGACCAGGCAGCAGCGATCAATACCGAGCGCGTTTAAGAGAGCGTTCACATCCTCGCTGAAGATTTTGACGGAGTAATCTTCTTCCGATGTCAATGCTTCTGATTTACCGTGGCCTCTGTGATCCACAGCGATGGCTTTGTACTTTTGAGAAACAACGGGTATCTGATTCTGCCAGTCCTCGACACTGCCGGTATAACCATGAAGGAAGACGACAGCCTCGCCTTCACCTATTTGCTCATAGTTCAGATTGACCTTGTTCACCTTTAATAACGTCATAGTTCACCCTCCGTATGAAGATTTTTGATGTGCTTGGTTGCTTTGGACAAATCGAACCCGGTCTTGTTTTTCAAGAAATTTCCTGGAAAAGATTCCCTTCAAGAGCTATATGAATCAAGTTTATTGGTCTCACGGGTATAATAACGGCAAAGGTGAGCCAGGGCTCTGGCCGCCCTGCTAAGCGATGGATAAGCCGGGATTCCGGCCTTGCAAAACTCTGCCCTCTGAGCAGTTCCCTTAACGGCCAGATCAGGGTCCCCGCCGTCGGAATCCACCGTAAAGACCGTGGGCTTTTGATGTCCTTTCTTTTTAATAAATTCAATCGTTTTCAACGTCATGTCTGATGTTAGATCCATGTGAAAGGCAAGTCTGGGAATAAGTCGGTCAATAATGATCATATCAATATAAGGGTCCCGGTATCCCAGCGCCAAAACCTCTGCCAGATACTCCGGATCTTCAAAGGTCCGCCACATATCGAGCGGATTTCCAGCGATTGAGCCTGCCACGGGCACGCTCTGACGCAGGCTTTCCATAGTGGTTTCAGACAAGGGCGGAACATCAAGTCCCTCGCGAATGCAGATATCACTGTAAGATACGCTATTACCACCTCCACCCCCGACAAGGAAGATACTCTTTCCTTCTGGCGCTGGCAGAAGGCAGAAGGCGGTGACGGCGTCCGCCCACTCGTTCATTGAGTGTACCTGCATCGCTCCGGCCTGACGAAAAAAGGCTTCCCAGAGCCTGTGCTTGCCAGCCATGGTGCCGGTATGGGAGGCCACTGTCCTGGCCCCGGCCTCGGTCTCTCCGCCCTTCCAGATAATAATAGGTTTTTTTTGGCTTACTTCCCTGGCAAGCTCCAGAAAGCCCTGGCCATCCTTAACGCTCTCCAGATACATGGCGATTACCCGAATCTTTTCATCTTCAGCCATGAACTTAAGGTAATCCGTGCTGTCCAGGACCGCGGCGTTCCCGAAACTAACCGCTTTCTCCACGCCAATCCCCAGCGAATATGCATATTCGGTCAGGCGCTGGGTGATCCCGCCACTCTGAGAAATAACGCCGAGCGGGCCACTCATGCCAGGCAAAGCGCCCCACGCCGTCAGGCCTGCTGAAGGGCAGTAAGGTCCCATACAATTTGGGCCGATGACCAGGAGTCCGTTTTCCTTGGAAATGGAGACAACCTGTCTTTCAAGCTCCTTTCCTTCTTTTGTTCCTATTTCTTTGAACCCGGCAGAGAAGATATGGATGTGCCTCAGGCCAATGCGCCCGCATTCTTCAAGAATCGCGGGCACATACCGTGCAGCTACGCAGACGATAGCCAGGTCCGGCACCTCAGGGACAGATGACAGGTTAGGGTAAGCCTTGAGTCCTTGAAGCTCATCAGCCCGCGGGTTGATGGGATAAAGCTTCCCTGAAAAATTAAAATCCTGAAGTCTCCTCATGAAACTCATGCCGCCAAAACGATTCTTGCCTCTTGAAACGCCGACAATGGCAATATGTCTTGGATTGAAAAATGGTATTAAATCGGCTTCTGGGGAGATCATAAATTGCCTCACTCCATAAAGTCAGCTTTAACGTGGGAACAGGTGCAACCAGATCGTTTCTTTCTCAGGAGTTGTCCTGATAGGCTGATCGGATTTAGGCCTTATCATATGGGCCAAGGCATGAAAGACTGCCCTCAAGGACCCATCCCTGTCATCACTTGAATTCCTTGAGTTCCGCGCGTAAGAAAAATCAAAGATATAGTGGATGGCGATGGTCTTAAGAGGCCTTGATAATAAGCGAACGACCGGGCCTTCGGTCCCTACGAATGCGTTATACCTGATTATCCGCTGATCTATACTAATCGGCCGAGAGAGTCTGAATCAGCCTCTCTTTTACCTCCATCGCTTCAGACACGATTGCCTGCATGAGTTCGGCAACGCTCGGGATGTCATGGATACGGCCCACGACCTGCCCGACTGAAAAGAGTCCCTTGTCGAGGTCTCCCTGCAGCCATCCCGTGCGGCCGGCCTCCCCGCTGATCAGGGGCGCGAGTTCTTCAAAGGAAGCGCCCCGGTTTTCCATCTCGAGGATTTTTTCTGCCCAGGCGTTTCGAAGAACCCGGCTCGGATTTCCCAGAGACTGCATGACGATCACAGTGCTCGTTTCAGGAGATTCGATCATTTTCTGCTTGACCGCGTCAGGCACCGTACATTCCTTGGTGCCCATGAAACGGGTCCCCATGTTGACGCCTTCCGCCCCGAGGGCCAGGGCCACCACCAGAGAGCGGCCGTCGCTGAATCCCCCACCGGCAATCAGGGGCTTCTCCGTTCCATCCACGGCCTGCGGTATCAGGACCAGAGAGGTCACGCCCTCCATACTCGGATGGCCGCCGCACTCCGTACCGACGATGGATACCGCATCCACACCCAAGCGATCCACCTTGACCGCGTCCCGCACACGGGCGCACTTATGGATGTGAATCAGACCGGCGTCGGCGATCTGCTCCCGGTAAGGCTGCGGGTTCCGACCGGCTGTCTCGATTATTTTCACTCCTGATTCAATAACCGTGTCAATCAACTCCTCAGCCGGCCTGGGCATCAGGGCCGGAAACAGGGAGACGTTGACCCCAAACGGCTTATCCGTCATGTCTTTGGTTTTTTTAATCTCGTCCAGCAGTTCCTCTTCTTCCGGAAAGGTGGCCGCCGGGATACAGGAAAAGCCCCCGGCATTTGCCACGGCCGACACCAATTCAGCCCGGGTTATCCCCTGCATGGTCCCGCACTGAATCGGATACTCAATTCCCAACAGTTCTGTTAATCTCGTTTTCAGCATGACACTCCTTCCTTTTGTTAAAATAGTTGATTGATACGGGCCAAAAATTTTTACTACTATACCTGATGCTAAAAGATTTTTCGACCCTTTTATGAGGACTCTTCCAGGAATCTAATTACCCATTATCATCGGATTAGAGACCTGCCCGCAACACATGGATTTGAAAGGTGATACCTGGGCAGAGAGACCGAGGAGACACACAGGTATTCTAAAGGACAGTGGAAGAACTGCCAGTGTTCATAACAAAGGCCCGTTTGGGTTGTTTATTCTGATAAGGCACCCCCATTTTCTTTTTGTTTATTGACTCTGCCTGGCAAGCCTGCTAATTTTTTCAGAGCGATAATAAGTCTAATCAGTCTGCTATTTTTTGCGCTGACCTGGTTAGTTATTGGATTCTGCCGACCGGATAATCAAACGTTTGATGACACGATTGCCTTGACTGTATTATGGGAGGGACCCATAACATGAGTGAAAAATCAGGTTTTGAAGCCATTCCAATTGGTATGGAGGTGGGGCCGAAGGAATTGACCCTTGATGTGCAGACCGTTAAGGAGAGGATCGGGCTTGTCCAGTGGGAGGTCAAAGAGCTTATGGATACCGGTCTGGCCCCTCCGGGCTTGACTATTGTCGAGCATCCTCGCATGAAGTTCGCGGCGCTGCCAGATTTGCGTTCATCTATCTGGGCTAAAAGCGAACATGAATTCCTCAAGCCCATGAAGATCGGCAGTAAGATATTCATTCGCGGCAAGGTTGTGGAAAAGTATGTTAAGCGCGGCTGGAAGTATGTCGTGTGCGAGTATGAAACAATTGATGAAGCCGGTGAGGTGCTGTTGAGGAGCCGCGAAACAGGTACATACATTGAGTAAGGAGGTGAAGATCATGGAACAAGCTGCGCAGCCCATAAAGACAGGTCAGGAGATCCCCAGCCTGATCAAAACGGCCTACATGCCCATTGACCCGGATGAACGGAATCCCATCCATACCGACGACTACGCCAAGAAATATGGCATGCGAGGGGCCCTGGTGGGAGGCGCCATCTTGCTGAGTTATGTGCTGGAGATGCTGTATAATTATTTTGGCCAGAACTGGCTGTATTACGGCAAGATCAATGTTTCCTTTGTCGGCGGCGGGGCGATAAATGGTGATGTGGTCACCAGTCACGGTTTGATCACCGCGCTAGAACCCGAGGAAGCCGGTACCAGGCTTAAGCTTGATGTCTGGCTGGAAAATCAGGATCAGAGCAAGATAGTGGTTGGTGAGGCGAGCTGCATCCAGCAGCAGCCGGCCCAATGATGCTGTCTGAGGCGTGGATTATAGTTCATAAAGGAGCACAGCAGTATGCCCAAGGTCAAGGTTAATGGTATTGATATCTACTACGAGGTTCATGGTCAGGGTTATCCAGTGGTTTTTCTTCACGGCTTCTCAGCGACACACCAGATGTGGGAGCCTCAGATGCCGGTACTCTCCGGGGGCTACCGGTTCATAATCTACGACGCGCGGGGTCACGGCCAATCGGAAAGTCCTCCCTCGGTCGAAGATTACTCTGCTGACATTGTCGTGGAGGACCTGTATCAGCTTTTGGGAACCCTGGGGATACAAAATATGGTTCTGGGCGGTCTTTCCATGGGAGGCTACCAGTCACTGCGGTTTTTTCTGACCCATCCTGAGATGGTTACAGCGCTCATCCTCATGGATACCGGTCCTGGTTACCGCAACCCGGCTCATCGGGAGGAGTGGAATCGCAGTCGGGAAAAACTGGCTCACCGGCTGGAAGCTGAAGGTATCGAGGTCCTAGCTGCTGATGCGCCTACGGAAACTGGCAGAGAAATCATGCTCCAGCAGAACCCGGTGGGGCTGGCGCACATGGTTCGCAAGGTAGTCGCCCAGCATGATTCCTGGGTCATGGACAATCTGGGTGAAATTAAGGTCCCGACCCTGGTCCTGGTGGGGGAGAATGATACTCCCTTTCATGCGGCGGCAAGCTATATGGCCAGGACTATTCCTGCGGCAGAATACGTGGTTGTCCCAGACGCCGGTCACGCCGCTAACATTGACAACACTGAAGCCTTCAATCAGGTGGTGCTTGGTTTCTTGAAAAAGCTGGATTTGACTCAAGCTGAGGCCAGATGATATTCTGCACACTGGCAGATGGTTAGATCATGGGAAAAATTATGGTACCCACGCAACGTTTAAAGAAAGGCAGATGAGTTAAATGCGTTAAAGCTGATCAGCCTTAGCCAAGGAGTAAAGACGGGCCACGTTCATCTTCTGCAGTTCAGGCCCAAACTCCTCTGCTATTTTCACATCCATTGGATAACGATCGAGAAAAGATATCCGTTCCTGTGCCTCCTCCAGAGACCACCCCTTTTTTACCGCCTCCTTAACTGCTGCAATCCATTCCCGGATAAAGGCGGCTTGTTCATCCAGATATTCGACCGTACATACTTCGCCATGTCCGGGAACAAAAAAATCAGCATCCAGTTGCTTGAGGGCTTCCAGGGACTTCAGCCACTCGTTAGGCAGCGCTTCGTGCAGGAAGGCCTGGACTTTATAAAATATGTTGTCCCCGGTGAAAACTACACGCTCCTGAGGGACAAACACGGCTGTCTGACCGGAGGTGTGACCGGGAAGGTGAATTAATTTAAATTCATGATGCCCCACGTATAATTTCATTGATTCGGTGAAGGTGATTGTGGGGAGACGGATGCTGTAAGAGTTAAGAATTGAGGCGCAGTCAGGATCAATCAATTTTAGCTGTTCTTTTAACCCTTCCAGGGATGCCTGCTCTATTGCTTCCCTGGTGTCCTGGTGGGCCACACAGGTGCCATCGAAAAAGAAATTACCTGAAAAATGATCGCCATGGGATTCGGTATTGATAAGGTATCTAACCGGGCCATGCTTTTCGATCTCACTCCGAAATTCCAAGGCATCAGTGGGCCTTTGCGGGGTGTCTATCATGACCACCCCGTCTGATGTCGCTACAAATCCAGGGTTGCAGCCCCGATAACCTGTTTCAACAAAAATATTGTTTGTAATCTGCTTCATGGTGCGATCCCTCCATCTGTTGTGTTTTCGCGAACATTAAGAATTCGCTCATTACTATCGTTACTTATCAACTTCCCTTTTTCCGCATGCAGGTATTGAATTCATATGGTCTCTTCGGCGCTGACGTTTGGTTTTATATTAAACCCAATGCCTTTGGCAATCTATTTTTCGATTTTTATTATCAATGAATTGACAATAGCCCTTCTCGACTTGCGCCTCTGAACCTTCAAGGGCCAAGACACGGTATTCTAACAAGCATTTTAATTCGACGAATCCTGGGAAATAAAATTTAATTCTTAAAGACAGGATCTTGTGGTATATAAAAAACTAAATTTATTTTTACTAAACGCGGATGGAAAAACCCGTGTCCCAACGTAATACGAAAGGCATATAACAGGCAAGGAGGGCGCTATGACAGAGGTAAAATTGGACGAAAAATACAAAGGCCTTGAACATGAGTACGCCGAAGTAAACGGCGTGCAGCTGCATTATGTGACCATGGGTGAGGGAAAACTGATCATGTTTGCCCATGGATTTCCAGAGTTCTGGTACCTCTGGAAGGATCAGCTCGTCGAGTTCGGCCAGGATCATCAGGCCGTGGCTCTGGATATGCGCGGGTATAATTTATCTTCAAAGCCCCAAGAGGTTGATCAGTACCGTGTCAACATCCTGATAGAGGACTTGAGGGCCCTGGCCGAATACCTCGGTCACAGGAAGTTTATCCTGGTTGCTCATGATTGGGGCGGCGTGGTGGCCTGGCCGTTTGCCATGCAGCACCCGGACTGGCTTGAGAAGCTCGTCATCATCAATGCGCCCCATACCGGCGTCTTTGCGCGCTTGCTGGCTAAGAACAAGGATCAGCAATCGTCCAGCCAGTACATCCGCATGTTCAGAACATCAGAGGCGGAGAAGATTCTCTCGGAAAACAATTACGCCACCCTGCTGGATACAATTCAGACAGACAGGACCAATTTCACCGAGACAGACAAGCAGATGTACATCAACGCCTGGTCTCAGCCCGGAGCCTTGACCGGAGGATTGAACTATTACCGGGCCTCTCCCTTCGAGCCTTCTGCTCCAGACGAGGAGACAGGAGAGCGGGTTGATAAATTTGTAAGCACCATGAATCGCGAGGCCCTCATGGTCAGGGTGCCGACCCTGGTGATCTGGGGTGAGCTGGACACGGCGCTGACGGTCCATAACCTGGACGGTCTCGATGAATTCGTCCCTGACCTGACGATAAAAAGGATTCCAGACGGTTCGCACTGGGTTATTAACGAACAGCCTGAACGCATCAACGCCTTGATCCGGGATTTCATCAAGTGAATGCGAGGTTGAGGGCTTTTGCTGAAGGCCTGCTATAGCAAGGTGGCAAATTTCTGGCAAAACGTGATTTAGCAAATCACCTAACGTGAGAAAGGAGGACGAAAAATGAAAAGAAGAACAAGGCATCTTAAACACATCAGTTTCTTGCAAGGTCTAATTTGTTTTTTTTCTTTTTTAACTGCCGACAATAGATGTTGTGCCTGCCTTTGCCAGCAAGGTTAAAGCATCCACCGCAGGAGATGCATTCCGCCGGCCTGACGTCACCTTCTTTCCACCGCTTGATGAGGTCTGGCTCCCTTAGTAAAGGGCGGCAGAGGGATATACAGTCAACCACACCGGACTTGATGATTTCTTCCATGACCGGCAGACTTCTCATGCCTCCGACCAGGCAGAGAGGCCCGGCGGTCGCTTTTCGAATGACGCGGGCCTCTGGAAGGTAAAAAGCCTCTTTTTCGGGTGAGTTGATACCGGTGGGAATAGTCTGGTCCGATGGGAACCCGTTGCTAATCTCGACAAAGCAGACCCCCTCTTTCTCGAGGACCCTGACCACCTCTGCCCCTTCCTGAATGGTCAACCCGCTGTCATCTGTCAGATAGTCGCGGCAACCCAGCTTGATCATAACCGGGAAATCCGGGGTCACCTGGTTCTTAATGGCCCGGGTTACTTCGACCACAAATCTCATTCTATTTTTCAGGCTGCCGCCCCATTGATCCTGCCGCCGGTTGGTGAGAGGAGATAAAAACTGTGAAATAAGATAGCCGTGCGCCCCATGTATCTGCACCCCGTCGAACCCGGCCTCCTGAACCCGGCGCGCCGCCTGGCCGAAGGCTTTAATGATACTTTCTATATCCTCGTCTGTCATCTCTCTGGCCTTCTTACCGTATTGAGGCATCCCCTGTGTAAGGGAAACAGCCATATAGTCCCCGCCCCATATGGACACTGAGTAGGCGTTGGCTCCGCCATGCACGATCTGCATGACGATTCGACCCTCCAGTTCATGAACCGTCCTGGTCATTTTTTGATAGCCGAGAATATGATCGTCGTCCTGGATGCCATTCATGTCAGGAACCGACTGCCCGTTTTTAAGGACATAAGCGAATCCGGTTACAATCAGGCCGACTTCATTTTTCGCCAGCTGCTTCATCAATTCAACGCTGTCTTTGCCAATAAATCCGTCTTTATCGGCTAAGGCGTAATAGGTAGCTGACCGGACGAAACGATTCTTTATCTCGAAATTGCCGATTTTTATTGGTTCGAACAGTATGGACATCATTTCCTCCCTATCTGGGAATGCTACTCAAATCAAAGATAATATCTGACCGGATTAATCTTCTGATGACAAAACAGGTCGCCGCGACCGTTTCGTTTCACCGCGCCTGTGTTTTTCTTCCAGCCGCTTTTGCTTCGATGCCAATGACAGCCTGGTCTTGCGGCGGGGTTTGGGTTTTTCAGCCGCTTTCTGGATTAAGGCCACCAGTCGCTCCCTGGCGTCCTGGCGGTTTTTTTCCTGGGTGCGAAACCGCCGGGCATTGATAACCATGACGCCGCCTTCTGTCATCCTCTTGCCAGCCAGACGAATCAGACGCACGCGGACGTCATGAGGCAGGGAAGGGGATTTGCCTACGTCAAAGCGAAGCTGCACGGCCGTGGCTGCCTTGTTGATCTTCTGCCCGCCCGGTCCGGAGGCGCGGATAAATTCCTCCTTGATTTCGCTTTCATCAATGGAGATGTCGGGTGTGACGTGGATCATGCTTTTGTGATCTGGCCTGGCAGAAAGTAAGTTTGCTCGGGCTGAAAGCTCATATTTTTTACCTTGGTATTAAAACAACAGCCTCTTGATAACTGTTTGTGCAGTCGGACAGATATTAATTGGAATATGCCATTTGTTTTCCTGGTTGAACTCTTTATTTTCCTTCAGCCCTCTTGCTTTAACGAGCCTTCGGCTATCATGGCTTTAAGGGAGTCAATCAAGGCGGAGACCGTTCTGTCAACATCCTCTTCAGTGTGTTCCGAGGAGAGGACAAACAATCTGGCCAGCAGGGTGGAGACACCGCGCTGAAGAAGATGCTGATCCAATCGAAGCCTGGAGAGGCCTATCTCGACAATCTGATTGATGTCCTTGGTGGGAGGCGTTGTCTCGTCTGATGGTTCAAACTCAATGGGTCCCAGGTAGATGTGAGTGATGCTTCGGCCATAAAGCCGGGCGCCAATGGCCTTTTCTTTCAGTATCTTGTTTCCTTTTTCTCTGAGCGAGGCGGCAAGCCGGTTGGCTTTTTTTTGCGGCTCCCCGTTTTGGATGTATTTAAGGGTAGCGATGCCAGCGGCACTGGCAAGCGGGTTGCCATTCCAGGTACCAGAATGCAAAACCTGCCTGTCCCTGGGGGCGGTGATGCTGAAGGCCTGCATGATATCGGCTCGACCGACCAGGGCGCCGGCGCCGAGACCGCCGGCGACAATCTTGCCCAGGCTGGTTAAATCCGGCTTGACGCCCACCAGGGCCTGGAAGCCTCCGACTGCATCCCGGAAGCCGGTCACAACCTCGTCCATATGCCAGACGGTGCCATATTTGTGAGCCAGGGAAGGTAACTCACGAACAAAATTAAAATCAACCGGGACCTGACCGCTCATGTGAGCACCGCCGCCTTCTGTCATCAGGATGGCGTACGCTTCCGTGGCGAGTTCCTCCTCCACTCGGTCGAGGTCATAAGGGATAGTCTTTACTTCCCTGGAGACGATACCCGGCGCGTCCGGCGGCAGGGCGACCTCATCGGCCCACCCGTGAAAATTCTCGATAAACCTGAGGATTTTCTTTCGTCCGGTAAAGATACGGCTGAGCCTGATGGCCATGAGATTGCTTTCTTGTCCGCACGAAAAAAACTCAATCCTCTCTGCTGAAGGCATCATGCCTTTTATTTGTTCAGCCCACTCGACTTCCAGTTCATGGTTGTCGCCGTAGTGGACGCCTTTGACTACCTGTTCCTGCACGGCTTTGACCAGTGTCGGATGGCTGTGCCCCAGGAGCAAAGCTCCATGACCCATGACATAGTCTATGTATTCGTTACCATCGGCGTCCCATTTTTTAGAACCCTTGGCGTGGGTGATATAAGGCCGGTAAGGTCTGTGGATACGAACAAAAGATGTGGCCCCGTCTCCGGCGAAGAGGTTCATGGCCCGCTCATGCAGCTTTCCAGATTCAGGATGACTCTTTTTGTATGTTTCGACTAACCGATCGCCCGCCATAGTCTTTACTCCTATTTAGATATTAATCGGCCCCAGCTGCCTGCATAGGCATGCACCGGCGGCAGGTCTTTCATGGTCAGCAATCCGGCCGGGGCGTTGATAACTCTCGGGATGGCATTGACCGTGATCGAAGCGGTCGCAATATCACCCTGAATTCCGTCTTTAGCCACGACCTCCATGTTCGGCCTGCCCGTTATATACACGGCGTCATAAGATTCGGGCGCACCGAGAAAAGCCCTGAACTCCATACGGATAACCTCCTGACCGTTCATCTTTCCGACAGCGATCTGCTCCACGCCAACCGCCTGCCCTGGCTTGACAGTCAGGTACTCGCTGGAGACCTCTGTTTCAGTCATAATCGGTTCAATGCTCTCTTGGTACTCATCAACCTTCCATCCCAGAGCCGCAGCAATCATATGCGCAGATTCTTCCAGCCCCACATGCCTTAATGAACCGGCGTTCTTTAATTCATCGAACTGCTCCGGCGTACAGCCAGCGCCGATTTTTTTCTGAAAAGGCAGCCGTCTTGACCTGGCATCCTGAATACGAGCCACCCTGATATGCTCCACATTCTGACAAACCCCGGTCATGACAATGGGAAAAGTATCCATACAGAAACCCGGATTCACCCCGGTTCCCAGGACGGTGACGTTGTTTTCTTTAGCCAAAATATCAAGCTCCCTGGCGAGAGCGGTCTGCTTGTCCCAGGGATATGACAGCTCCTCGCAGGTTGAAACGATATTTACTCCAGCCCTGATAATACCTGCCAGCTGATCTTTTACTTTTTCAAGAGACGACAGCGTCGAGTGTACCGCGATATCCGGCTTCAGCGCCAGGGCCGCGCCCAGGTCGTCAGTCAGTGGAACATTCAGCTTTTTACCCAGGGCAATAACATCGCCAGCATCCTGGCCGAGTTTGACTCTTTCAATGGCCCCGACTAGCTTTAGGCCTTGCTTCTCACAGGCAAGTTTACAAATCCTGGCTCCCATCGGTCCAAGGCCGATATGCACAAACTTGATTATATCCGCCATTTAACTTCCTTTCCGGATTTGAAGCAATAAGGATTTTATTATGGAAGGAGCATAGGAAAAAGATATGGGAGCGTCAAGTGCAAATCAATGGGATGCACATATATCTTTTACCCGCAGACAGGGTTTTAGATTATTTCGATACTCCCTGCCAGACCATTGGTCACCTGGCCGATTATGGCGGCCTGAGGAGCTTCCTGTTTCTGAAGATAGGTAATCAGCTCATCGGCTTTTTCCTGGGGGACGGCCAGGAGCAATCCGCCTGAAGTCTGGGCATCGGCGAGCACGTTCAGCATTTCTGCCGACACACCGGAAGCGACGTTAAATGATTTGTGGCAAAATTTCTGGTTGGCCCATGATCCGGCGGGAACGAGCCCCATGGCCGCATACTCCAGGGCTTGGGGGAAGATCGGGACCTTCTTGCTATCTATAACCACCCCGACCTGACTGGCCCGAGCGAGCTCGCCCGCGTGGCCCAGAAGACCGAAGCCGGTAACGTCCGTCCCCCCCTTGATTCCAAAGCGAGCCGCCTCCTCCCCGAAACGATTGAGGGCCGCCATGCTCCTGACGATCTCGGCCTCGTCATCTGCGGAAGCGATATTCCCCTTGACAGCTGTTGCGATTATTCCTGTGCCCAACGGCTTGGTCAGAATCAGGGGTTGCCCGGGTTCTGCGCCGGTATTGGAGACTATCTTATCCGGGGCCACCACACCGGTCACGGAGAGGCCGTATTTAAGCTCGATATCGTCCACAGAATGCCCGCCCACCAGAACTGCTCCGGCCTCATGGACCTTTTCGAGGCCGCCTTTGAGGATTTGGACCAGGACCTCTTTATCCATGGTCTTGACCGGAAAACAGACGATGTTCATGGCCGTCCTGGGACGGCCGCCCATGGCGTACACGTCTGACAAGGCGTTAGCTGCGGCAATCATACCAAAGGTAAATGGATCGTTGACGATGGGCGTAAAGAAATCCAGAGTCTGGATGAGGGCCACCTCATCGTTTAAGCGAAAGACACCGGCGTCATCGGCCAGATCGAAACCGACAATCAAATCAGGATGCTCCTCCCGAGGAAGGTGCCGCATGATGTCTTCCAGGTCGCCCGGACCTATTTTAGAAGCTCAGCCAGCACCCCGCACTGCGGTGGTCAAAGCGGGGGTCTTCTCATCACTCATGATTTCCTCTTTAATTTTAAAGTTGATTTCCGTTTATCTTTTTCCATGTATTCCAAAAAAACCTGACACAAGGGCGAACGGGTCCGTTTTTTGTGAATAACGATGTAAAATAAACGTTTGAGATTCAGACCAGATACCTTGATGTCCTTAATTAGATTGAATTTAATATCGTCGGCGACAGCGATCCGGGAGAGGATGGATACCCCCAGTCCGGCTTTAACGGCCTGGCGCACCGCTTCAGTGCTCCCCATTTCCGCGATCACGTTCAGGTCTTCGGGCTCAAGGCCATGATTCTTCAGGGCGGCCAGCATGGTCGTCCGGGTGCCGGAGCCTTTTTCGCGTATGATAAACAGCGTCTGGGTGAGGTCTTGAACGTTTTGGAGGGTTCCGGCCTTGGCCAAGGGATGATCGGGCGGCGCGATCAGAACCATCTCGTCCTTGACCATCGGTCTATAGTCAAGATTCTCATGGGAAAGCTGAGCTCCGACCACCCCGATTTCAATTTCGCCGTCCAGGACCCGGTTCACGATACCGGTGGTATCGTCCAGGATCAGGCTCAAGTAAGCCTCCTTGTATTGCTGATGAAATTTGCCCATGATGACGGGCAGGATGTAACCGCCAGGGATGGTGCTCCCACCGAGCTTGAGCTGGCCGCTAACCCGCCCCATAAACTGATCGAGCGCATACACGGCTTCAGTCCTGAGTTCAAGAATTCGTCGGGCATAGCCGAAAAGGACTTCAGCCGCGCTCGTGGGTAGAACCTCCCGGCCGTGTCGGTCAAAGAGCCGCACCCCGAGCTCCTCTTCCAGAGTCTTGATGTGTCCGCTCACTGTAGGTTGACGGATGGATATTTCTTCTGCGGTTCGTGAGAAACTTCGCGTTTCCATCAATTTGCAAAAGACTTCTAATCTTCTGAGGTCCATATCTTCGTATTTTCCTATAAAGTTTATAAGTATTACCTATAATAAACGGTAAGCATCAGGCTGTCAAGGGCATGGAAAGGCCTGGCTGTCAATCCTTCAATTCTTTGAGATCAGCATACAGGTCCAGCGCTTCGGGGTTGGCCAGGGCGTCGCGATTGAGGACCGGCTGGTCAAGGATGACGTTTTTGACCGCCATTTCCACTTTTTTGCCATTGATGGTGTAAGGGATATCTGCCACGGCAATGATCTTGGCTGGCACATGGCGGGGTGAGGCGTTTTGCCTGATGGTTGTCTTAATTTTATTTGTGAGGTTTTCATCCAGTTTCACGCCTTCGGCCAGCTGGACGAAGAGAATGACCCGGATGTCGTTGTCCCAGGGCTGGCCCACGACCAGGCTGTCCATAACTTCTTCGAGGGTTTCGACCTGGCGGTATATTTCCGCGGTGCCGATGCGCACACCGCCGGGGTTGAGGGTGGCGTCGGAGCGGCCGTGGATGATGACACCGCCTTGGGAAGTGATTTCAATGAAATCACCGTGGTACCAGCAATGGGGATAGGTCTCGAAGTAGGAGGCTAGGTATTTCTTATCTCCTTCATCGTTAAAAAAGTAAATGGGCATGGAAGGAAAGGGCTTGGTGCAGACCAGCTCACCTTTTTCATTGATCAAGGAATTGCCAGCCTCATCATAGGCTTCAACCTTCATTCCCAATCCTCGAGACTGGATTTGGCCGCGGTGAACCGGACCGATGGGATTGCCCAGCACGAAACAGGAAATGATATCCGTGCCGCCTGAAATGGAGGACAGGCACAGGTCTGATTTGATGTCCTGGTAAATAAAATCGAAACTTTCTTCGGCCAGGGGAGAACCGGTGGAGAGGATGGCCTTCAAGTGCGAGAGATCATATTTTTCCCTGGGCTTGAGCCCTTCTTTTTGCACCGCGGCCAGATACCGGGCCGAGGTGCCGAAGATGGTCATCCCTTCGTCCTGGGCCCATTTAAAGAGCGTGCCCGGGTCAGGGAAGAAGGGTGAGCCATCATAGAGGAGCAGCGTCGCCCCCGCGGCCAGGGAACTGACCAGCCAGTTCCACATCATCCAGCCGCAGGTGGTGAAGTAAAAGATCTTGTCTTCTCTCTTGAGGTCTGTGTGCAGGATCAATTCTTTGAGGTGTTGAACCAGGGTTCCTCCGGCCCCGTGGACGATGCACTTGGGGACACCGGTTGTACCAGAGGAATAAAGGATGTAAAGAGGATGGTCAAAAGGCAGCTGTTCAAACTCAATCGAAAGGCCTTGCTCCGGCGCCAGGAAATCGTCAAACAAGACAGCATGAGGCAGCTTCTGGATATCTGGATCAGGCTGAGTGTATGGCACAACGACCACTTTTTCCAGGGAAGGAATTTTTTCGAGCAGGCCGGCCACCTGCTCCAGGCGGTCATAAGCTCGGCCGTTGTAAAAGTAGCCATTGGCGGTGAAGAGGACCTTGGGCTGAATCTGACCGAAGCGATCCAAAACGCCCTGAAGACCAAAGTCAGGGCTGCATGATGACCAGACAGCCCCGATGCTCGTTGTGGCAAGCATGGCCGTTACGGTCTCGATCATGTTGGGCATGAACCCCACGACCCTGTCTCCCGCGCTCACACCCAGACCCCGGAGCGATTCGGCCAGGCGGGCTACCTGGTCATAAAGCTGGGCATAGGTCATGCGCCGCGATACTTGACCTTCGCCATTGAAAATCAGGGCCGGGTGATCGTCCTTGTATCTGAGCAGGTTCTGAGCAAAGTTGAGCTTGGCGCCGATGAACCATTTAGCCCCGGGCATTTTGTCCAAATCCCTGACCACTTCGGAAAAGCCTTGAGAAAATATGATGGATCCAAACTCCCAGACGGAAGCCCAGAAATCCGGGATACGTTCGATAGACCACGAATAAAGTTCATCGTATTCCTTTAAGGCCAGATCATGCTTCTTATTTACGAACTCAATGAAGCGGGTCATGTTTGCCTGGTTGATTCCTTCTGTAGATGGAGTCCAGAGGAGTTCGGTCATAATATCTATCTCCTTGTCAGTCTTATCGTTAGAGTCGGCTAGGAGAATTCTATCATCAATAAAATGGTCGTCAAGGCGGCAGGAAGAAAACTAAAAAAAATAGACATCCCTGGTTTCTGTCACGAGGCTCAAATTGACAGGCTCAGCGGTTTGACATATATTGCTTAACCAGATTTCCAGCGCCACAGGCTCGAAGGGTTGGTGTAGTAAAGCGTGCCATCAGGAACTGTGGAGATTTTTAAAATGTTGCGCCTGAGCAGCTCGGTCAGGGCCTGATCCAGTTCACTCTCAGACTTTGTCCAGCGCGTCTTGATTTCTTCCAGGGAGGGACGGATATTCTGTTCCACAAGCGAAGAAACCAGAATGTATGCTGAGGTTGCTTCGATTGGAAGGTCAAGTTTAAAGATGTTCCGATCCATGTGGGCATGAAAGTGTTCGATCATCAAATTCTCCTTTAGGCGGAAAAAATTTTATGTTTGTTCCAGAAGCACTTTATTTTCCTTACACCGATATTTCCAGAGACCGGCTGACTCAAGCGCTTTTATTTTTTGAAAGAATTATACTATACCGACTTCCTGAAGACCAGCTAGAAGACCATCTCTCTTCAGCCGTTCAGCGGGGTTTGGTTCGGCTTATAGAGGTGAGTTTTATTAAGGACCGCACTGAGATTAAACGTATCCTTTCTGAAACGACCCAGTTATTTGAACAGTACCGTGAACCGGGTTACCTGTCCATCCTTGAGCAGCAAACTTTAGAGGCCGAATCAGAGGACACACCAACGCAGTTGGCCTCTGCTATCCGTCGTTATCAGTCAAACCGGTCTTCAGCCTGGGATCCGGCCAGGCAGGCCCAGATTTTCCTTCATTTTGCCCGGTATCTGGATCGGCAGGCAGATGAGGTCAATGAACTTATGAGGAAGATAGACCAGAAGGGGAACTTGATTGAGGATCTGCTGGGTATAGAAGGAACCATTAATGCTCAGGTGAAATCGGTCCAGGAAGACCCGGGTTTAGGATTTTTGCCTCACCGCTTGACAGCCTGGGGTCATTTTTACGCCGCTCATGGAAACGCCGGGGAACCTCTGTTTAGTGATCGGCGAGAGGCTATTGACCGTCTGGATCAGACCATGGCTCGAACCAGACCGCGTCCTGATTTGAGTATGGATCGGAGAACCGAGGCTCTGGAGCCATTTTTAGAGATCAAGCTTCCTGATACGGTTATGTCAACCTCTTTCGATGAAATTGAAACCCGCCGGCAAGAACTAAGGGGTCGGCTCAGCCCTGAATGGTTTACCCTGATATCGCAGGTCATTTCTCAAACGTGGTCCAGGGAGAACCTTGTTGATCTCAAGGAAAGGTTCTCAACCCTGGTGCGGGAGCTGCAATTGAACCCGCACCCTGACGCCGGAGAATCCAGCCTCACTCTCTATGGTTACCTCCTGCCCGGAACTGACCTTAAACAGGCTTATCTTGAGGCCGTCGGCTTGGCGCCGGGTTTGGACGAGACTCAGGTCTTCTGTGGACCGATTTTTGAGATCCGCCTCACCCGGGCCTGAAAATGCCTGCGAGCGAAATTAAAATGGCCCAACTTACCTTACATTTGGAAGATTCCCTGCTGCTTGCAGCTGGGAGCTTCAATTTGATGGATCTTTATCAAAAAAAAGATTTTAAGGAGTTAGTTCCCGTCGCCTCTATCAGCACAAATAAAGGCAGTTGACTCACCATAGGCCTCAGAGTCGAGACCTCAGCAAGCCTGTTTCCTGTTTAACCTTCACTTTCAGTTGGGGGAGCTGAACCCTGACGCAATGATTGACGGGGATATTTCGGGGTGATATTCAGCGGTTCTGGAGCATAGATATTTCTGACCGCATCAGGCCTGCGTTTCACGCCGCTTTCCTCTTGGAGCAGGTGTCTTTGGTAGGCCTGGATCCAGAAAGATAGATCCTCGAAAGACATCCATGTGGCCGGACTAAAGGAAATGGCCCTAGCCTCCTGGTCGAGGGTGCCTCGCTCGACGAACATGAGCTTTAAGTGAACCTCATTTAAGGAAGAACGGTCAAAGTCAACAACTCTGGCCTTTATAAAATGATTGGTTGGAATATCTTGGATGTCCAGATCATTGATCGGGAGTTTAAAATGAAGATAGATGAGATCATTTTTTTTAAATTCTTGATTTGATTTACGGTTCTTCATTGTAACGTTCAGACCGCCGATGCTGATATCATTAACAGTGGCTTTGCCAATTAATTTGAAAGATTTAAGAGGCACCAGCTTCCCGTCCTGGGTCGGCCTAATAAGGTTGACGCTGAGGCCAAATTCACCTGCAGGCTCAACCCGGACGAAGCGACGTTTCTGACCTCGGTTCACGATGGTGGGAATTACAAGCCGGATTGATTTTTCACGCAGCTTTCTAATCACAGTAAAATCAAGGTATAAAGACTTGGTTTCGAAGTGGTAGAATTCCTCCTTGCCGCGCCGTGACGTGCGGAAAGCGATTCTGACAGCTTTATCCCGGAAATCCAGATTCGGGTCCAGATAGGAACTGATCTCAATCTCCAGTTCGTTGGTTTTATTAATGCCGATGGGCATGCATTTATAAATTTCCTGGTAGGCCTTATCATAAACCTCCAAATCGTATACAGCTCTGAGGTCTATGGAACGGCGAATGATGCGCCGGATTCGCCTTGGACTTTCAATGCGGTCAATATGAATGTTGGCGATAGTGTATTTATCAAGACGAAATATTATCTTAATTAAATAAAAAATCAGAATCGCGGCCGCAAGAATTCCGATAACAAGAGCGACTTCCTCCATGCCCCAGGTAAAACCGGAGGAACCAAAGCCTTCCTGAACTCGATTCAGGAAAACCTTATCCACCCCCGAACGGGGGATTAAAAAGTTGTTGATCATCCAGCAGGCCAATATCTTCTCCCATTTAATTAATTAAAGCATGCTGTATGAAACTAGTTATAACATAAAAACATATTTATGACAATACTTTAAGTAAATTGGGCTCTCATGGCGGGAAAGAGAAATAAATGCCTTCTCAGCAATTTCTGGGAGGTCTTGAGATAGAAAAACATTGAATTGTTTCACGGGAAACAGAAGAGGCGGGTAATGTGATGGCAATCTTACTTGGCTAAAAATAATGCGGTATCTTTCTTCTTGAATCCCTGACCAAACGCTTTAAAGTCCGCTGAAACACAACTTGTGTAATCCATTTTTTCCTGTCATGGAGGTCTTTTTCCTACTGGCATTGGGTAAAATCTTCGTTTATTTAGGGATGTTAGGTTGGACAGGCGGCTTATTTTTTGCTCTTTGCCTTTGCCAGATGGCCGCATCGAGCGGGGTTAAAACGCAAGGTGTTGAGAAGACAGCCCCATCCCTTCCAGTCATTGATGCCAACGTTAAAATTTATCTCTTCTTCTTCATCTCCGAGTTTTAGAAAATGCTCGGCGTGAAGGTTTTCAAGTTGAATCGCTTTTAATTTGGCTGTCTTTTTATTTTTCACTTTTTCGGTCTTCTTCATTTTTACATTAAAATTTAGCAATTTTAATGCCAAACTGTCGAAATCGCTGTCTTGGGTACCAGCGGCGGCTGCTAATGATTTAAATTCACCGAACCTAAGACAGAGTGGGCTTTAACCGGGTCTTCCAAATCACTCATCGCTTCCTGAATCTCCAGACAGGTTAACTTCCGGCTCTCTCTAGATCCGGGATTGGTCGGAAAAATTCAGTATATCAAGTTCATGAAAAATATCTTATTTACAAATGATTATTTGATTATTACTTTTTACCCGGATTTTGCTATGGTTCGAACAGAATCTTAAGGCTAGGCAAATCATGCATTGGCTGATAGTAATCGTTTCCTTTGGTATATTCTCTTTTCCTCTGTCCACCTGTTATTCTCAGAACTTTCTGGTCTTATTAAAGGATGGACGGGAGATTCGGGCAGATATCTATGGGTATGAGGGAGATCAGGTCAGACTCCATCAGAATGAAAAAACCTGGGAGATCAACAGAGGTTTTATCAAGGAGATAAAGAGGCTTCAGAAACCCATTCAAACACCGGACAAGCAGCATAAAGGAAGATATGACCAACAATCCCGGCAAACAAGTTACAAAGTAAGCGGCGCTCAACTTACAACTTTTGAACAGGGCTATGTGTCAAGCCTGGGTAAAGCCTCCATTCAGCAGGAATTTCAATGGCTAAGTGACGTGCTGCTTCAAGCAAAGGGTGACCCCTGTGATGTGGCCATCCATCCTGGTGGTTACGCAATCCGGTGGACCGGATCGCCAACCTTATCTGTCTTTGGTGCGACCGAGGCAGGAGAGAGAGCCGCCCGGAAGGCGGTTAATGAAATCAATAACGCCCTGGCCAAGACTCCTATCAAGATTATATCCCTTGAACCCAACGACAGCTTAGCAAAGATACGAGTAATCTTTAGTTTGACAAGGAGTTTCCCTTCAGAACCCACAGTTGACAGTTCCCGGTTTGACGGCCGCTGCCACATAAAAGGTGTTAGTTTTAGGACACCGGAAATTAAATCCGCTGCCATCTGGATCGCTACTGACAAATCGTTTGAGCAAGGGTTCTCTTTTTTGAGCGAGGCGCAGCGAATGGCCGTGGGCAAGGTCTTGCTTGAGCAGCACTGGCAAAGGATTATTCTACATGAACTTGTCCATGCCTTGGGTCTTTTTCATTCAGCGGTATTTGAGGATAGTACGATGTACTGTGAGCTTATTAACGGTCATCCAGAGGGGAATGCCCGGACTTTTCTGAGCGCCAGAGATAAGGAGGTGATTAAATTCTTTTACAGCCGCGTATTCCCAGGTTGGAGGGAGGATAAATTAGGTGAGGCCGTCAAACGCTACTGGCGTGATTTTTAATCAAGGCATGGCGCGAGGGTTAAGAAACCTAGGCGTGCGAATCCTTGTTTTTTTAATAAAGCTTCAACAGGGCCAAAGTAAGAACCAGGTCCGGCTGTTAGTTATCTCAGGCCGCCTTTTGCGTATATCGGGCCAGGACTGTCAGGGCTTCATCCACACTGCGCCGCTTATGAACGATTTGACTCATGGCCTGTATCATGGCCGAGGGGCAGTGATGCTGGAAGACGTTCCGGCCGATGGAAAGTCCCGCCGCTCCGGCGCATATAGCGCCATGCACCATTTCCAGAACATCCCGGTCCGAGTTCATCTTGGGCCCGCCAGCAATGACTACCGGCACCCCGCAGCCTTCCACCACCCTGCTGAAGGATTCGGGATCACCGGTATATGGAACCTTGACCAGGTCAGCACCGAGTTCAGTTCCCAGGCGCGCGCCATGCTTAACGGCCTCGGGGTCGTACTCGTCTTTAACCCGATCACCGCGGCAGTAGATCATGGCCAGAAGCGGCATGCCCCATTCGTTAGCCACCCGGGCCACCGTGCTCAAATCAGTCAGCATCTCCCTTTCCCGATTGTTACCCAGGTTCACGTGAATCGAAACCGCGTCAGCGCCAAGTTTAATGGCCTCTTCAACAGTGCAGACCAGGGTCTTGGCGTGTGGCTCAGGGGATAAAGCCGTGCTGCCGGACAGGTGAACAATGAGGCCCAGATCGCTGGGTTTTGCGTGACCGTTGTTCACAAGCCCCTTATGGATGATCACAGCATTAGCTCCGCCTCTGGCAGCCTCGCTGATGGCATGCTTCATGTCAATTAAGCCCGCGACCGGTCCCACGCTTACCCCGTGATCCATGGGCACGATAACGGTCGTTCGCCGTTTTTGATCCATAAGACGTGCCATGCGAATCGTTTTACCGATCATTTTATCCTCCGTGTGTTCCTTAAAAATAAGAATAAAAAAAGGCCGCGAGCTGTTTTTGCCCACGGCCTGAATAGTTCAAAGATATGTTTGCGTCTAGACCATGGGACAAACCTCCGGCCAAAAACCAAAGAAATAAAAATTACGAATTTGATAAAAAATTGACACCCGTGTCTCCACAGTCTTAAGTAAAGTTACGAACTAGAATATCAGAAGCACTGATTTGTGTCAAGAAAAATCTATCACAAGCTGCGCTATTCAGAGTAATTTTTGAAATAATATTCATTTATGAGTTCCTGCTTCTGGGCGGATGAACCTTGATAACAATCCTTCTTAATCAAGACCCCACTTGCAAAAAAGAGATTGAATGGAACAGGACTTGGTAAGGGAATGCTTCTGAAGGGGACGGCTTGGAGAACTTGACTTCAAAGCCCGGAAATAAGTCTATCAATGACCTCCTGATTTTTCTTTATGATATCTATTAATTTTACGCCAACTTGAAAGGTATTTACCTCAGCCGACCGGTCATACCAGCGAATCTCTATCCTCGACTCCAAGACTCCTTCCGGCGAAAACATTTTCAGATTCAGTTTAGGTTTGTGCTGGACCACAATTAGGTGCTGACCGTCAATATATAGCTGGTCTAGATGCAGCAGGGCTCCGGTCACGGAGAAATTTATCACCTTGCCTTGGACTTCCCCTGTAAAATCCTGGAAGCTAGCTTCCAGCGAGGCATCCCAATCAACCTCATATCGCTTGTGATACCTGTGATACCGACGTATCTTTTCCCCGATAGGCATGCCTATTTTCTCCCTTTTTCCCCATGGGTCTTTTTCTGCATTTTAGACCTTGGAGGCCCACCGCTTTACCTTTTGTCGGCCTGGCGGCGTGCACCTGATTTTGCATCCATCAGATTCCCGGGATTTCGCCCCTAGCCTGGAGGTGACAGTAATACGATTAATTTGAAATTATAGAAGAATCAGGGATATAGTCAAGCTGGAAATGGTACATATTCCCAGCCGAATTGCATATTTGAGTTTTTTCAAGCGGCTTCGATTGCCGCCTTGAGCTCGCTTACCGCAGCGCCCACACGCTGTATTTTCTCAGTTTTTGAACCGTTTTCCATTAGTCTGACCAGGGCGGAGCCTATGATAAGACCATCTGCGTGCGGCGCCAGCCGACGCACCATTTCCGGACCGGATATGCCAAAGCCAGCGGCTACCGGTTTGGCGGACATCTTCCTTAACGCCGTTAGATTCTGGATCAGCTCTTCTGGCAGCCTGTCCCTGACACCAGTCGTTCCGGTCAGGGTCACGGCGTAGACAAAACCGGTACTGGCCTTACAGATTTCGGCCAGCCGCTTCGGCCCGGAAGTAGGGGAAGCCAGAAAAACTGTGTCCAGGCCA
Organism: Deltaproteobacteria bacterium; assembly: GCA_019308995.1. Lineage (NCBI taxonomy): Bacteria > Pseudomonadati > Myxococcota > Myxococcia > Deltaproteobacteria bacterium. The sequence goes on from JAFDHD010000028.1 coordinate 23,930, forward strand.
GCCTCTTTGGCAATCCGACGCCAGGGCGAGGCTTCCTCGACAGGCAGTTCTGGCATAATGAGTGCGTCCACCCCGACTTCTTTGGCCTGAAGCCCGAACTCGGCCAAACCCATGCGCAGGACTGGATTCAAATACGTCATCATGACCAGCGGTAGTGCGACCCTTCTTCTTAAGTCGGTCACGGCCTCCAGGATGGCTCTTAAGTTGACTCCGCCAGCCAGGGCTCTTTGTGAGGCCGCCTGGATCGTGGGGCCGTCAGCCATGGGGTCTGAGAATGGAACGACCAGTTCCAGGATGTCCGCGCCGCGGGCAGCCAGTTCCTCGGCCGCGTCAATCGTGGTCTCAAGGTCTGGATCGCCCGCCACCAGACATGGGATCAGAGCTGCTCGTTGGGTTTTGCCTAACCTGGTAAAGGTTTCCTTTATTCGGCTCATATCCGGCCCTCCAGATGATCGGTGATGATGTTTAAATCTTTATCCCCCCGCCCGGACAGGTTGATGATGACACAGTGAGACCGCGGCAGGTCCGGGAGGATTTTCAAGACATGGGCCACGGCGTGTGCGCTTTCCAGAGCCGGGATGATGCCTTCGGACCGGCTCAGGGTCATAACGGCCTCCAGGGCTTCCTCGTCAGTCACAGAAACATAGTCTGCCTTCCCCACTGTCTTCAGGTTGGCGTGTTCAGGCCCCACACCGGGATAGTCCAGGCCCGGAGCCACGGAGTGGGCTTCGAGAACCTGCCCGTGTTCATCCTGAAGCAGAAGGCTGAATGTCCCGTGAAGAACGCCTTCTTCACCTTTAGACAGGGTGGCAGAATGGTGGCCGGTATAAAGCCCTTCGCCCGCGGCTTCAACCCCCACCAGGCAGACATCGGCGTCAAAGAAGGGAGAAAAGAGGCCCATGGCGTTACTGCCGCCTCCGACGCAGGCGATTAGCATGTCAGGCAGACGGCCTTCCTGCTCCAGAATCTGCGCACGCGCCTCCCGCCCGATGACCGACTGGAAGTCTCGGACCATATTTGGGTATGGATGGGGTCCGACCACAGAGCCCATGACATAATGGGTCTGCCGCACGTTGGTGACCCAATCCCTGAGGGCTTCATTGATGGCGTCCTTGAGGGTTTGACTGCCTTGATGCACTGGAATGACGTCAGCCCCAAGGAGCTGCATCCGTTTGACGTTCTGTTGTTGCCGTTCAATGTCCTTAATGCCCATATAGACCCGGCAGCTCATCCCGAATAAGGCCGCGGCCGTGGCGGTGGCCACACCATGCTGACCGGCCCCGGTCTCGGCAATGATCTCCTTTTTACCCATATATTTGGCCAGAAGAACCTGCCCCAAGGTGTTGTTGATCTTGTGTGCGCCGGTGTGGGCCAGATCTTCCCGTTTGAGGTAGATTCGGGGGCCGCTGTCTCCGCGATCCCCACCTCTGGCGGCAGACAGCTTAGCGGCCCTGTATAACGGCGTCGGCCGCCCGACGTAGTTCCGAAGGTACTGGTCAAGTTCCTTCCAGAAGCTTGCGTTGGCTTTGGCCTCGGCATAGGCGGCTTCTAATTCCAGGAGGGCTGGCATCAGCATTTCAGGAACATACTGCCCTCCATACCTGCCAAAGTAACCTTTTTTATGATTTTCCATGATCAGCCTCTTGAACTTTAGAAATAAAATCTATCATCTTCTGTTTATCCTTTCTCCCTGGTTCAGCCTCTACCCCGCTGGAAACATCCACCGCCCAAGGCCCTGTGAGTTCAATGGCCTTAATGATGTTTTCGGCCTTAAGACCGCCGGCGAGAATCAACCTCGTTCGCTCAAGGCCTTGAGGCAGAGCTTTCCAATCAAATGTCTGCCCGGTACCCCCGCTGCCTGAATCAAGGAGCAAGGCCCGGGTAACTTTCTCATAAGCATGCACCTGTTCCATATCCACCTTTTTGTCCATCCGCAGGGCCTTGATCGCCCGGCTGGCAAATCGGGCGCAGAACTCAGGAGTTTCCTGGCCATGAAATTGAACGAAATCCAGACCCAAGTATTTGATTAGGCCTGCTACTTCATCCGCGGTGCTATCCACGAAAACTCCCACCGATGATACGAAAGGCGGAAGCCGGCGTATGATCCGACGGGCGGCCTCAGCAGATACTCGGCGCGGACTGGCGGCCAAGACAAAGCCCAGGGCATCCGCCCCTGCCTCAGCCGCTGCTAAGGCGTCAGCTTCTCTGGTTATGCCGCAGATCTTAATGTGCGTCATGAGCTTCCCTCTATTAATTCTTTTACGGCCTTGGCGCGATCCGAGGCGCGCATGAGCGATGTCCCGATCAGGAAGGCGTTTACGCCAGCCATGGTCAGGCGGGCCAGGTCTTCAGAAGTGGCCAGGCCGCTTTCGCTGACTATGACTGGCCCAGGGTCCACTTCTGCGGCCAGCGTCAATGTGGTCTGAAGATCAACCTCCATTGTCTTGAGATTGCGGTTATTGATCCCGATAATAGAAGGACTTATTGCCAGAGCTTCCCTGAGTTCCTGCCGATTTCGCACTTCAACCAAGGCCTCCAAACCAAGTTCATGGGTCAGATTAAACAAGGTTTTAAGCCGGATTCGATCAAGAAGCGCAACAATGAGCAGGATGGCGTCCGCGCCTGTGGCCGCGGCCAGCAATATTTGTATTTCATGAATAAAAAAGTCCTTGCTCAAGACGGGCAGATTGACGGCATCCTTGACCAGCCTTAGGTCTTCATAACGGCCGTCAAAGAAGGACGAGTCGGTCAGCACGGAAACGGCAGCCGCTCCGCCGGCCTGGTAATCCCTGGCAACCTGATCGGCCTTCGCATCTGGAGCGATAGGTCCTTCGGAAGGGGAGGCCCTCTTTACCTCGGCGATAATTCTCGGCCCGACCCCCTGGCTTAAGGCTTTGCTCAGGCTTGACCGCGGCGCGGCCTCAGAGATTTGCCTTCTCAGGTCCGCCCCGGATATGTCCCTGACAAGCCGTGCGACTTCCTTTTTTTTAACCTCAACAATCCTATCCAAGATCATGGTTTGGCTTTCCCTTGTCCAAAGTTCACCAGGGCTTTAAGTTTTTCTAAAGCGCGGCCCGAATCAATGACGCTCCGTGCCAGTTCCACCCCGTCGGCCATGTCCTGGGCCTGGCCGGAAACCACAAGCGCCGCGGCGGTGTTAAGCAGTACAATATCCCGGCGCGGCCCCTGTTCACCCTCCAGAATACTCTTGATAATCCCGGCATTCTCCTCGCTATCTCCCCCGCGGATATCATCAATAGAGGCGCGGGTCAACCCGGCGTCTTCCGGTGTGAGGTCAAAGGACTTGACCTGGCCTCCCTTGAGGTGGGCCACGCGCGTTTTGCCTGTGATACTGAGCTCGTCCATACTGCCTTCCCCATGAACCACGAAGGCTTCTCGACTCCCCAGTTCTCCCAGGACTCGGGCCAGCTTCTCGGTGAGGTCCTCGCGATAAACGCCCAGCACCTGTACATGCGCCCCGGCTGGATTGGTCAATGGTCCGAGAACGTTGAAAATGGTCCGGATACCGATCTCACGGCGAACCGGCGCAGCAAAGGCCATGGCCCCGTGGAAGAGCGGGGCATAGAGGAACCCGATCCCGATCTCTTCAATGGCCTGTTCGACTTCAGCCGGCGTCAGGTCCAGTCGAATGCCGAGTTTTTCCACCACATCAGCGCTGCCGCATTGGCTGGAGACGGCCCGGTTGCCATGCTTGGCCACTTTAAGGCCCGCTCCAGCCACGACAAATGCCGTGGTAGTGGATATGTTAAAGGTTCTGGTTCCGTCACCGCCGGTGCCGCATGTATCCACAATTGTCTGGGCGTCCACGTTGATTTCTTCGCGGTCCACGTTGATCAGATGATTACCCGGCTGGATTTTAGTGGCAAACCGGCGCATGACTCGTGCCGCTGCAGCTATCTCGGTCACGGTCTCTTCCTTCAGGCGCAGGCCCACGAGGAAGGCGGCTATCTGAGCCGGTGTGGCCTGGCCGCTCATGATCTCCTCCATGGCGCCGGTCATCAATTCATCGGAGAGGTCTTTTCTCTCAATAACGGCAGCGATAGCTTCAGTGATCATGATTTGCTCCTTTTAAAAAATTTTGAATAATCAGCGCTGCCTCTTCGGCCATGATTGATTCGGGATGGAACTGTATGCCGGTCACATGGAAGGTTCGATGCCTTATGCTCATGATCTCCCCTTCAGCTGTTTGAGCCGAAATCTCGAGGCAGTCCGGGAGAGTTTCTTTTTCCACCAATAGGGAATGGTAGCGCATGCCAAAGAAGGGTTTCTTGACGCCGGAAAATATGCCTTGTTCATCATGCTGAATTGGTGAGCCTTTGCCATGATACAGAGTTTGGGCCCGTGTAATGCGAGCGCCAAAGGCTGCGGCTATAACCTGGTGACCCAGACAAACGCCCAGGATGGGCAGGCGGGAGGCCAGATGACGGACCGCCTCCAGACAGACGCCGGCTTGCTCGGGGCGACCGGGGCCGGGGGAGAGGATCAATCCTTTTGGTTGAAGCGCCTCAAGCCCTTCCAGCGTGATCTCGTCGTTGCGAACCACCCGGGTTCGAGCCCCTTGCTCACTTAGCAGATGGACAAGGTTGTAAGTAAATGAGTCATAGTTATCAATCATCACAAACATGGCTTTACTCCTTATTTTTTTCGTCCACGCCTCAAGGCGGTCAATATCGCCTCGGCCTTGTGAAGGCTCTCCTGATATTCAGTCGCAGGGTCAGAATCAGCCACGATCCCGCCTCCGGCCTGAATCCAGGCCTGGTCGCCTTCCACGACCAGGGTGCGGATGGTAATGCAAAAATCTATATCTCCGGAAAAACTTAAGTACCCCACCGCTCCCCCATAGGGTCCACGGCGAATCGTTTCTAATTCTTCAATGATTTCCATGGCCCGGATTTTGGGCGCGCCGCTTAAGGTCCCGGCCGGGAAGGCGACCTTGAGGACATCGAGCGGTTTGCGGTTCTGGTCCAGGATTCCTTCGACATGAGTGACGATATGCATGACGTGGGAGTAAAATTCGACCGTCATCAGGTGCGGCACCGTGACTGAGCCCAGGCGCGCCACCCTGCCGACGTCGTTACGCCCCAGGTCCACCAGCATGATATGCTCGGCCGTCTCCTTGGGATCGCTCAAAAGGTCCTTGACCAATACCTCGTCAGCGTCGGGACTGCTTCCCCGGGGGCGAGTACCGGCGATAGGCCGGAGCTGAATACGATTGCCTGTCAGACGGACAAGCATTTCGGGAGAAGCCCCGACCAGGCAGAGGTCATCGAAGTCGAGAAAGAAGCAGTATGGAGAAGGGTTGATTTCCTTCAAGGCCCGGTACAGGCTTAACGGGTCTCCTTCAAAATCCACACTGAGTCGCTGAGACAAAACCACCTGGATGATATCTCCGTTTCGGATGTACTCCTTGGCCTGGTGAATCCGGTGCTCATATTCCGACTGGGAGACATTGCTTCGGACTTCAGTCCCGCATTTAAAATTATCGAGAAATCCTTGATCCTCTGTTGAATCTGCCTGTAGAAGTTTCTGCCTCATCTCCTTTACACGGGAGGCAGCTGCCTGGTAAGCGGCCTCTAGGTCTTTGCCTTCCTGAAGAAGGGCTAAAGAGATTAGAAGCACTTCGCTGGTGCGCCGGTCAAAACGAAGCAGATCCCTGCAGACGACGAAGTGCATCTCGCATTGTTCAGGCTCCACAAGGCAGAGACTGGGGAGCCGTTCCAGGCTCCGTACCGCGTCATAGCCCATAAAACCCACGGCCCCTCCCCAGAAATTACCCAGGTCCGCGGGAACCGCGGGACGAAACCGGCTCATTAGAAGTTTCAGGCCCTGCCACGGGTCAGCGTCATATTTTTCGTTCCTGCCGCTTACGAAATCCTGAAGCTCGACCCGGCCCGGCCAGGCCTTTGCGGCTGCCAGCGGATTGATCCCCAAAAAACTGGCGCGGCTGAATTCGCCGTATGGGCCAAGGCTTTCGAGCAGAAATACAGGCCTGACCGGCGCTAAGGCAGAAATAGCCTGATTCGGAGAAATGGCGACGTCAGTAAACCTGGTATAAACGGGAACCACATTTCTCCCCTCTGCTTGATGACAAAATGTCTTAAAATCGGGCTTGATAAGCTCCATTTTTTTCTCCGCATAAAAAAACCGTGGTCCGATTGACGGTTCCACGGCTATTTGAGATGAAAATGAAAAGCCGTGGACAGGAAGCCTGCCCACGGCTTGTTTTTTTATTATTTAGCGTTAACTAATGCAAATCAAATGGCGAGCAGACCTCCTTTATGTGAATCTGCCACCACCACCAGTTTAACCCGTTAACCAGATTTTGACCTTGCCTGATGGTCATGAAACGGCCCTTTCCAAATAATTTCTGAGCTACCATATCACGCACCTGCAATCTTGTCAATAGCTGGAGAGAGGAATGTCAGTAGCACATGATATGTCCGCTTTTCATAGCACTTAATTTGTCCGGTTTGACGGATTTTGGATACTGGTACCTAAGGAGGTACCATGAAACGACATCCAGGATCTGCGGATATTGAGAGTTACAGCCCGGACGATGAGGCAGAAGCAAACCGCTCCCGCCTCTTCCCCGGTCGCACCACGGGCGCTCGGGTCGCTCCCCAGCGTGGCCCTATCCTCACATGGTGCAATTGAATGATAAACAGAAACTAAAAAAAAGCAACCGGACATTTAATGTGCTATGAACACCGGACATTTTAATGTGCTATTGACAGCCTCAGCTGCAGCCATCGTTGCCTTGACATACCACTCCCCTTTCGCCATACTCCGAATCGTAAAAATGGTTCCCCTTATTTTGCGTAAAGATAAAGGAGGCTCTGATGCTCACCCAGCCTAAAGAAGTCGGTCTCTCAAGCGAACGACTCGGCCGTATTGACCAGCATCTCAAGCAGCGCTATCTCGATTCGAAAAAGATCGCCGGGGCCTTGACCCTGGTGGCCCGGCGAGGCGGGATTGCCTATTTTTCACCGGTGGGCATGATGGATCTCGAGCGCGGCAAGCCCATGTCCCAAGACACGATCTTCCGCATCTACTCCATGACCAAACCCATCACCTCTGTGGCCCTGATGATGCTGTACGAGCATGGTCATTTTCAGCTCAATGATCCGGTCCACAAGTTCATTCCAGAGTGGAGAGACCTTTGTGTTTACCTTTCCGGAAATTATCCGAACTTCCTCACCACCCGCACTGAACGACCCATGACCATCCTCGACCTCATGACTCACACCTCCGGCCTGACCTACGGATTCATGGAAAGAACAAACGTGGACGCCGCCTATCGGAAACTCGACATCGGCGGGGTGGGGTCTGGTGATACGCTCCGGGAGATGATCGAGAAGCTCGCCGGCTTACCTCTTGAATTTTCGCCCGGGACGCGCTGGAACTACTCGGTCTCAACCGACGTTCTCGCCTACCTCGTCGAAGTGATTTCAGGTATGCGCTTTGATGAGTATCTGAAGACGAAGATATTCGAGCCTCTCAAAATGAATGATACGGACTTCTGGGTCCCGCCGGAAAAGCTGGATCGTTTTGCCGCGAACTACAGCCGCCGACCGGATAAGTCTTTACAGCTTGAAGACGATCCGGTCACAGGCCTCTTCACGCGGCCCGCAACCTTCTTCTCCGGCGGCGGCGGTCTCGTATCCACGGCCTCCGACTACTTCCGCTTCTGCCAGATGCTGCTCAACGGCGGCGCATTGGAAGGCGTTCGCATCCTGGGCTGCAAGACGATCGAGTTGATGACCATGAATCACCTGCCTCAGGGCCAGGACCTGATGGACTTAAGTGTCAGCCCGTTCACTCAGACAGCTACCCAGGGTTTCGGCTTTGGTCTGGGCTTCTCGATCCATCTCGGCTCGGCCAGGTCTCAGATCATCGGTTCGCCAGGTGAATACGCCTGGGGAGGCGCAGCCAGTACGGTTTTCTGGATTGATCCGGTTGAAGATTTGATCGTTATCTTCCTGACCCAGTTCATGCCCGATGGCACCTTTAACTTCCGCGGCCAGTTAAAGACCCTGATCTACCCGGCCATCATAGACTAGCCCGGGGCTCATGTTAGGCAAAAGCGTCCCGTGACTGCCGCCTTTTCAGGTGTGGGTAAGATATCTCTAGCTTTCGTTTTAAGCCGATGTTCCGGCGTGCAAATGATATAAGCTATTGATATTCTGAGAATAAAGTATGTTTTTAGTCAAAAAATGGTAGCCAGTAAAATAATAATATATATCTTGACAAATAGAACTAATGTGTTATATTGGTAGCCAATATGCACATCGAACGCATCAAGTCAAAACAAGGGAAAAAAGTCTATAC
>JAFDHD010000029.1 GCA_019308995.1 Deltaproteobacteria bacterium
CCGGTCCGATCAACCCCGGCCTTGAGTCCCAGCACGAGCCTGGCCCCGGCGTCGGCTTCAAGGATGTACCAGGCCTCGGTCTTACCCGGCCCCGATCCTTCCAGCCTGACCGCGGTGGGATCATCAGGATGAACCTGCACAGAGAGGTGCTCGGCCGCATGAATGAATTTGAGAAGCAAAGGGAAGGGCTCATCCTTTTTACCGGCTGGCCCCTGTCCCAGAAGATCAGGGCCCCATTTCAACCGTAAATCCTTAAGGGTCATCCCGGCCATGGGACCGTTCATGACCATGCTCTGCCGGTCACCATCCGCGGTCAGCCAGACCTCACCGACCTTCAGGTTTGCATCGGCTCCGGGTACGAGTTCCGGGCCCTTGCCTCGGGCGCCCCAGGGTTTCCCCAGGACCAGCGGTTCAAGGATCACCGGATAGACTTCAGCTTTCATCTTGCGTGCCTCCTGACGCGGCCGCCCGCTTTCCCATGATCTTGATGAAATAAAAACCCAGAAACAATAGTATAAAAAAGAGTATGGTCAAGAGTCCGAAGTATCGCTCGATCAAGTCCTTTATCGGCTCACCAAAGAAAAAGAAGAGGGCCGCCACGATGAAGAAGCGCGTGCTGCGGCTGATGATGGAGGTCAGCAAAAAGCGGGGGAAGTTCAGGTCGAATACCCCGGCGGAGATGGTGAAAATCTTGTACGGGATGGGCGTGAATCCGGCCAGGCCCACCGCCCAGACATCCCACCGCTGAAAGTAGTCCTCCACCAGACGAACCTTGTCCGACTTGAACCAGCGTCCGAGGAGCGGCCGCCCGCCTTTCAGACCAATAATATATCCGACGATTCCCCCCAGAACTGATCCAATGGAGCAGACAAAAGCATAGATAAACGACATTTCAGGATTGATCAAACAGAGAGCTATTAAAAGCGCGTCAGGAGGGATCGGGAAAAAACTGGACTCGGCCAGGGCCAAGGCAAATAAGGCAAAGGCGCCGTATGGCGTGGAGGCCCAATGGATCACCCAGGCTGTCAGCTCGCTGATCATCCCGAGATACCGTAAATCGTCAGGCCCAGGGTTACTAGACCGACCAGCCAGCAGTAGTAAGCGAAATAATGGAGATCCCCGCGCCGAACTATTTTGAGCAGAAGAATAATGGCCAGCCAGCCGGAAATCACCGCGGCCAGAAAACCCAGGCCAAAGGCAAGAAGGTCGAATGAACTGGCGGCCACGCCCTCGAATTGAATAATTAAGGCCCCAAGAATAGCTGGGATGGAAAGCAAAAAGGAATACCGCGCCGCAAGCTCCCGATCCAGTCCTAAAAAAAGACCGGTACTGATGGTAAAGCCTGAACGGGAAATGCCCGGCGTGATGGCCAGGCCCTGAGCCAGGCCGATGAGCAGGGCGTCCACGGCGCGAAACCCGGTTATGCCTCTGCCTCCGTCTTTAATCAGCCTGGTCAGAAATAAAATCGAACCGGTCACAAGGAGGGCCAGGCCCACCGCAAAGGTGGAAGCGAACAGGGATTCGAGAAAGTCCTGGAAGATGAATCCAATCAGGCCCGTGGGAATGGTTCCGGCCAGGATCAGAACCAAGAGCCTGAAATTGGGCCGTTCTCGCCAGGCGGCGGCCAGGGAATCGCGCCCCCTGACCACCTTTGGCAGGTGCAGGAGCTCAGCCGCCAGCGCCGCTATGTCGCGCCGAAAAACAAGACAGACCGCGGTCAGGGTCCCCAGGTGCAATACCACGTCAAAAAAGACCTCCGGCTTTTTTATGCCAAAAAGATGCTGGCTTAAAACCAGGTGACCGGAGCTACTGACCGGCAGGAATTCTGTCAGGCCCTGGATAACCCCTAAAATAACGGCCTTTACAGTTGCCAAATCCACTTGCCATCCTCAACCGGATGCGCCTATAATCTTATAGAACTTGTCTGTCCCATATCAGAAAGAGCAGGCACCGTCAATGACCTTTAAGCAGGAAGCGGAGGAGAGCATGAGCACACATATCCCAAATCGAGAAGAGGCCCTGGCCGTGTTAAAGGAATACACCCAGAGTGAGGCCTTGCTCAATCATGCCCTGGCTGTCGAGGCAGTCATGCGGTACATCGCGCGAAAGCGCGGCGAGGATGAAGAAAAGTGGGGCGTAATCGGACTGATCCACGATCTGGATTACGATCAATTTCCAGACGAACACTGCACCAGAACGAAGAGTATTCTTGAAGAAAAGGGATGGCCTGAAGAATACATCCGGGCCGCTATCTCCCACGGCTGGGGGATCGTCACCGATGTGGAGCCGAAGACCGACCTGGAAAAGACGCTTTACGCCATTGACGAGCTAACGGGCCTTGTGACCGCCGTGGCCCTGGTGCGGCCATCCAAAAGCGTCATGGACATGAAGGTCAAATCGGTCAAAAAAAAGTGGAAGGATAAACGCTTTGCCGCCGGTGTGAGGCGGGATCTTATTGAACAAGGCGCCGGGATGCTGGGCGTTGATATCGCTGAACTGATGACCGACACCATCATGGGCATGCGGGAAGCGGCGGATGAGATCGGTTTGTGAGGATACCTTTTTTCAGAGGCTTTTTGCAGGCGCCTAGTGAGCGCTCCCGGCCGGGGTGACGCTGCACGAAACAGTCCCGGTCAGAAGTGCTGACTCGACCGGTTTGCCATCCTTCCAGAAAGGGGAGATACTCCTTAACTTCGCGATGGTTTTAGGCACGTGCTCCAGGATATAATCAATCTCCTCTTCGGTGTTATAAACACTTAGAGAAAACCGCATCGAGCCATGAACCGCGGTAAAAGGCACTCCCATGGCCCTGAGGACATGCGAGGGTTCCAGGGAACCGGAAGTACAGGCCGAACCGGAAGAGGCGCAGATACCCACATTGGAGAGATGAATCAGGATCGCCTCTCCCTCCACGTATTCAAAACTGATGCTGGCGGTATTAGGCAGCCGATGCTCCCGGTCGCCGTTGACCATGGAGTTGGGCACGGCTGAGAGCAGGCCTTGTTCCAGCCTGTCCCGGAGAGCCTTGACCCGAGTGGCCTCATCAGGCAGTGAATCCATGGCGAGTTCAGCCGCCTTTCCCAGGCCGATGATGTAAGGCACGTTTTCTGTCCCGCCCCGCCGGCCTCTCTCCTGATGCCCGCCGACAATGAACGGCTTGAACTTCGTCCCTTTTCGGACGTACAGGACGCCGATACCTTTGGGAGCGTGGAGCTTATGGCCGGAAAGGGAAAGAAGGTCTATCTTCGTCTCCTTGAGGTTGATGGGAATCTTTCCCACCACCTGAATCGCATCGGTATGAAAGACCACCCCATGACTTGCGGCCAGCTCGGCGATTTCCTCGACCGGGAAGATAACGCCGGTTTCGTTGTTAGCCCACATAACGCTGATGATGGCTGTTTCTTCGGAAATGGCGTCACGGAGATGATCCATGTTCAGGCGCCCCTCACGGTCCACTCCAACCTCGGTCACCCGAAAGCCGCTTTGGCGCAGGTAATTGACCTGGTTATTAATGGCCGGGTGCTCGACCCGGGTAGTAATGACATGCCTCTTTTCAGGGTAGGACCTGAGCGTGGCCCAGATAGCGGTATTGTCGCTTTCGGTGCCGCATGAGGTATAGACGATTTCTTCAGGGGCAGCTCCGATAAGGGCGGCGATTTTGGCCCTGGCCTGCTTGAGTTCCTTCTCAACCTGGCCTCCAAAAAAATGCATGCTCGAGGGATTTCCATAAAGGTCGCTGAAGTAAGGCAGCATGGCTTCAACCGCTTCCGGGGCCGTGCGGGTGGTGGCGTTATTATCCACATAGACGGTCTTCATTGCTTAACCTCCACAACCATTATTTCGTCGGTCACAAATTCCTTGAGCTTCTGTTCGACATACTCTGTGAGAGTAAACTGGCTGGCGGCGCAGGTGGAGCAGGTTCCTTTCAGGGTCACCATGACATGGTTGCCATCCACATCCACCAGCTCGATGTCTCCTCCGTCCATTTTGAGCGCCGGGCGAATTTCGCGTTCAATCGTCTCCTCAATCAGCTTGATTTTCTGGAGATTGGTCAGCTTTTTAGGAGGGGTCTCGGCTGCCTGAGCCTCCTTTTGCCGTTTGGCCATGATGCGGTAAAGCAGGGCCTCGATCTTTTCATGACACGACCCGCAGCCGCCGCCGGCCTTGGTATAATCCGTGACTTCCTCCAGCGTTGTCAGATCATTCTCCATGACCACACGTTCAATGTCCCTGTCCGTCACGCCAAAGCATTCACAGATGATTTCCCCTTCCTCCTTCTTCGGCGCCTGGCCAAGATAGTTGGCGATAGCCGCCTCCATAGCCTCCCGGCCCAGGACTGAACAGTGCATCTTCTCCTTGGGCAGACCGCCCAGGTAATCAGCGATGTCTTTATTGGAAATATTCAAGGCCTCTTCAGTGGTGAGCCCCCTGATCATCTCGGTCAGGGCTGAAGAACTGGCAATGGCGCTGGCGCACCCAAAGGTTTGAAACCTGGCGTCCTCAATCTTGCCCGAAGATTTATCAACCTGGATGGTCAAACGAAGGGCGTCCCCGCAGGCCAGGGAACCAACCTCTCCGACTCCGTCTATGCGGCCCACCTCCCCGACGTTGCGGGGATTTTCAAAGAAATCCTTAACCTTATCCGTGTAATCCCACATAGCGTTATCCCTGGCTCCTTACTTTTCTCTTAGATATTCTACCAGTTCGGTCAAAACGCCATTCGTGGCTTTAGGATGAAGGAAAGCCACCCTGGACCCATGAGCGCCAGGGCGGGCAACTTCGTCAATGAGCCGGACACCCTTGGTTTTGAGCTCTTTAAGCGCCTGATCTATATCCTCCACCTCAAAGGCCACATGCTGGATTCCCTCACCTCGCTTGTCAATATGTCTGGCGATTACCCCGTCCGGTTCGGTGTCCTGGATCAACTCCAGGTTAGTCTGCCCTAATGGCACAAAAGCGGTTTTAAGTTCATCCACCCTCTCTTCATGATCTATGGACAAATCCAGCATGTCAGTATAAAAGGTTCGAGCCTGGGTTAAATCGCTTACAGCGATCCCCAGGTGAGCGATGCGCTTGATCTTCATTTTTTCCTCCAGTACGGTCTGATAGTCCGTTATTGATACACGATTATTTTATTACTCCCATGGTCTTTTTTCAAGCTTCAACGAGCCGAACCTTGACGAGCCGAACCTTGACTTGACAGCTCAATGGCAGTGATTCATAATTAGATCAGGTTATAAAAGTGCCCTGATGTACTAAAAAATGGCTGACCAAAGACCTCCGAGATCACCGCGAAAACAAAATAAGCCCCGGTCCCAATTCACTGAATTCGATGCGACTGAGCTTTTTTGTCCCACCTGTCAGCGGCCCATGCCGGTGCGCAAGCGGCTGCTTCTGGTCCTGCCTGAAGGTGATAAATACGAATACCTCTGCGTCCAGTGCGGCACAACCCTAGGTAACAAGATTGATAAGAACGCCCCTGACCAGGTCCGCCTCATTATTTGAACCTGACTTGAGACCCCGGCGGCATGAGCGGGGGTGCATATGACCGTGCAGCCTCACACGATCAGGCATCAATATTCCTGACGATGACATTCAAAAAATCAAAGTCAGCAGATAAGGCTCAGTGCTGTTTGCACACTCCGGGTTCTGGCAGAGGTAAAAAAAAATGCGATGATCATCCCTGGCCTTATCCACAAAAAGCATCTCGCCTCCGCAGCTTTCACAAATAGCCTTGGCTGGCAAAGCTTTCTTCAAGGCCTCGTAATCCTCTTCACCAAAAAGCATATCGGCTTCACTCAAGGTTTCTTTCGAGTCTGGCGCACCAGATGTTTACTTGCTGAATAACAAAGGTACTTGAGAGCGTTCTTGAGGTCAAGTCCTGAGGTCAAGGTCTTTGATTATGCGGTCGGAATAATTAAGAATGAAGTCTCGCTGCATGCGGCTGGCATAGCGCATCTGCGCGCTTCGAAGATTGGTCCGGCTCCGGATCAGAAACTCGAATTTCACCCAGGAATCACCCACTTCAACTGCGAAACAAAAGGGATGATCCGCCTCGCACTCAAACTGGTCAGGGTCCAGGAGGTCCCTGGTTAATTCCACCCAATACAGGCCCTCCACGCCAGATTCGATAACATTTGCCTTTAAGAAATTTTTTACAGCCGCCACGTCTTCGGGGCTGAGCTCATCTATAAACAGCTGGCGCATATATTATCCCTCTTCGGTCTCAGGCTCCTTATACCGGCGGCCCACAAGAAAGGCGTCCACCACGCCATAGAACCAGAGGGCCACACCAATGGCGCACAGCACATACAGCAGGCTCAGATCCCTGGCCCTCATGGCCGCAATTATCTTTGATACCCCATCCGGCCCGAGCCTCAAATCCGGTCCCATTACCTGCCCCATGACCGCTGAAAGGTCCAGGAAGACCTTAATCAATATAGCTAAGAAGATCATGGTGGTCAGGCTGATCAGAACGAACCCCTTGATGATCTGCCTGTTGACGACCTGACCCAGGCCGGGCAGCACCAGACCTGAAAGCAACGGCGCAGTATAGGAATGCCTCATCTTTTCCCTTTATTGTCATTAATTTCTGGTTTAAAATATCCCATGAGCACAAGTTCTGTCAATGAGCTATCAGGGAGAGATGGAAAAGGACCTTCTAAACGCAATTGGTGATCGTCTTGAGGAATTACCCGGATTTCTGGCTCTATCCGCAGCGGCCCGGACCTTACCATGGCCCTTGTTTGTGGTTGGGGGCGCGGTGCGGGACCTGATCCTTAAAAGAGAAGTCAACGATCTGGACCTAACCACAGCCGGTCCGCTGGATATAACAGCCCGACAGTTATCTTCAGCCCTCGAAACCAGGGCCATTCCCCTTGGTCGCGCCCCGAAGCAAACCCTGCGCTTCGCCTTACCCGAGCTTATCATTGATCTGGTGCCGCTCGAAGGCGGAAACATTGAGACCGAGTTGGCCCGCCGGGACCTGACCATCAATGCTATGGCTGTGGAATTCCGGCCGGACCGGGACCGAATCCGGCTTATTGATCCCTGGAGCGGTCTTGAAGACTTAAAACAAAAAAAGGCCAGGTTTGTTTCAGAGGCAGTCGTCCTGGCCGATCCCTTGCGCCTGCTAAGGCTTTTTCGGTTCGCAGCCACCTTGAACCTGACCCCTCACCCCGCCAGTCTGGCCCTGGTAGACAAACATGCCGTTTTGATCAGGAAAATGGCTGGCGAAAGGATTCGTGAGGAACTCCTTAAGATTCTGGCCGCACCTAAAAGTCATGCCACCATGAAGACCATGATGGAGCAAGGGCTGCTGAGTGCTTTAATCCCTGAACTCAGGTTGCTGCAAGACTGCATACAAAACGCCCATCACCATCTCGACGTGCTTGACCATACTTTTCAGGCCTTCTCTTTTCTAGAAGAAATCATGGAAAGGCCGGAACAGCATTTTCCCGACTTTGTCTCTGAGATCAAGACCTATCTGGCCCATGAAAACCGGCCGGCCCTGCTCAAGCTGGCCATCCTGCTCCATGACCTGGGCAAACCAGCTACCCGGTCTGAAGATGGGGCAGGCAGGGTCCATTTTTATAAACATGAGGTCATCGGGGTAAAAACAGCCGCACAGATCGCAGGCAGATTCCGACTTTCCAGGGCCGAAGAAACCTTTATATGCTTCATTATCCGTCATCACCTTCAGCCTTTTCATCTTTTTACCGCTCAGGCTGCCAATAAACTTCAGCCAAAAGGAATCTACCGCTTTGGCCGGTCAGCCGGCCCCGAACTGTGGGGGCTGCTGCTTCACGCCCTGGCCGATGCCATGGCCACCAGGGGTCCGGCCTCAGAGATTCATGGCGGTCTTCCAAGCCTTCTGGCCTTTTTTAAACACCTCATCCTGGAAATAACGCAACAAAGCCAGAAACTCCCCCGGCTGGTCACCGGCACCGATCTCATGACCGCTTTCGGGCTGCCTTCCTCTCCCCTGATTGGCCGTTTACTAGTGTCCATTGAGGAAGCGCAGGTCACAGGTCAGATTCATAATAAAAACGAGGCGTTAATTTTAACAGCGCAATTACTCAAAGAGCAAAAATGAATCAGATTGAGGTAAGAAGATAAAAGATTGCAGAATGTGGTTACCTTATAAGGAGGTCTAATTATGACAGAGTTTAACCTTGCATCTGAAATTGGCGAGGCTGAAGACCCCATCGCCTTGCAGGAGCTTTTCTTTGAGAAAGGCTGGACTGACGGCCTGCCCGTGGTTCCGCCGACCCCGGAGCGCGTGTTCGAGTTCCTGGAGGCTTCCGGGAGCCAGCCTTCGGATATTATCGCCACCATTCCCACCCGCAACCGGGTCATAACGGCTGAAAAGGTGGCCATCAACTGCGTCATGGCCGGGTGCTTACCCGGCTATATGCTGGTGGTGATTGCGGTTTTGCAGGCTATGGCCGAGCCATACTATGTCTTTCACGCCTCGATTACCAGTACAGGCGGGGCCGCGCCGTTCATCGTGGTAAACGGCCCCATGCGCCATGATCTGAAAATGAACAGCGGCGTGAACGTTTTCGGGCCCGGGAATCGCGCCAATGCTACCATTGGGCGAGCGGTTCGCCTGATCCTGATAAACGTAGCCGGCGCTCAGCCGAGCGTGCTGGACAAGTCAACCCAGGGCCATCCGGGCAAGTACAGCTTCTGCATGGCCGAGGCCGAGGAGGTCAGTCCCTGGGAGCCTTTGCACGTCGAGCTGGGCTTTGATGCGGACGTTAGCACGGTGACCGTCTTTGCGGCTGAGTCACCTCATGGCATACAAAATCATGAGAGCGGTAAGCCAGAAGAACTTTTAACCTGCATCGCCTGTGAGATGGCGTCTATGGGCGGTTTTTCTCTGGGACAGTCAGGCCTGGTGCTGTCGCCGGAACATGCGAACATCATCGCTAAAAGCGGCTGGAGTAAACGTCAGGTTAAAGAATTCCTCTTCGAGCACGCCACTCAGACGGCGGCTGACCTGAAAAGGCTTGGCAAATTCGGACAAAAAGGCAGCAGAATAGACAGCTTAAAGCTGATAAGTAGTTTCAAGAGACCCAACGAGGACCTGCACCTAAAGAGACTCGCCGAACTCGGCGGCGAACTGAAGCCGGAAGATGAGACAACCCTGGTCAGTCGCGGCGTGGTCCCGGAAGATATCCTGCTCGTGGTGGCCGGCGGCGCGGCCGGCGGCCACTCTGCTTTCATCCCGTCCTGGAGCCGGGGGCGCGCTTCTCTCTTCCAGACAAAACCCATCGGCGTCTGTCTTGACTGCAAGCCGCAAGATTCAGATGACCTGCAAACCATAGGAGATATAAGACCATGACGATTCGCTATTTAAATCCGGTTCAGGAAGCCGCGGTCAAGCCGGCCAGCCTGGCGCCGCGACTCCCTTCACTTGAGGGCTGCCGGCTCGGCCTTTTGTCCAATGGCAAGGAAAACGCCGACGCCCTGCTCCAGATGGTGGCACAGGAAATCAAATCCAAATTTTCAGTAAAAAATGTGGTGAGCGTGACCAAGTTCGGTGCTGGCATGAACTGCCCGCCGAAATTTATGGAGGATTTACTGAGCAGATGCGACGCGGTCATCACCGCGGTTGGTGATTGAGGTTCCTGCAGTTCGTGCAGTTTGCACGATGGCGTTGAAGTTGACGATCACGGGAAACCAGCGGCAGTGATTATCACCGAACCCTTTATCCCCACGGCCAAGGCCATTGCCCAGGTTCGGGCCTTGCCTGATTATGAGTTTGCGGTCATAAAGCATCCTATCGGCAGTTTGAACGATGTTGAGCTGAGAGAGCGTGCCAAAGATGCTGCGCCGCAGATAATCAAAATCCTTTGTGATTAGCGTTTCCTTTAAGTTGGCCTAAAAGAAACAAAACCTTTATCCGCGAAGGTCTCTTCCCTTTACACAACGGTGATGAAATCTTCAGGTTGCTTTACAAAAATACTGAAATCCTGTATAGGATATTCGGAGGGCGCACGATCCAGCATGAGTATTACCCAGTGGCCGGGAAGGAAGCCACAGATTGGAGCGTTCTCTGGTTTCTATTGAGATTTTCCAAACCTGAATTCGGATAAAAAGCCTGAAAATTTCCAGATTTTTCACTTAGGTGATTTGCGGTGCATTAAAGGTTTAGTCTCATGCAAAGATTTATCATTATCAGGATCATTCAGTCCTTCTTTATTATTCTTGGTGTACTGGTTTTTGTTTTCATCCTCGGGCGGGTCGGGGCTAACGACCCGGCCATTCTCATGGCCGGCCCTGACGCCGAGGAGGAGGACATTGAAGAGATACGCCGTGTTTATGGTCTTGACAAGCCTGTCATCATCCAGCTTGGATACTTCTTCAGGGAGCTGGCCAAAGGCAATTTCGGACGTTCTTATAACTGGGATCAACCGGCGTTAAGCCTAGTCCTCAGCCGGTTTCCGGCAACTATTAAATTATCCCTGGTGGCCTTCTTTATGGTCTGGACCATAAGTATCTGTCTGGGAATACTGTCTGCCGTTAAACGAGGCACCTGGGTTGACACGATAACCAGGGTTTATGTCTTTTCCGGTCAATCAATCCCCAATTTCTGGTTTGCCTTGATATTAATC
This sequence comes from Deltaproteobacteria bacterium, assembly GCA_019308995.1. Taxonomy (NCBI): domain Bacteria; kingdom Pseudomonadati; phylum Myxococcota; class Myxococcia; species Deltaproteobacteria bacterium. The sequence continues at coordinate 10,623 of JAFDHD010000029.1, forward strand.
CTGATTTTTGGGGTAAAACTGGGCGTGCTCCCCACTTCCGGTTATGGAGGCCTCAGACATATCATCCTGCCGGCCATAGCCCTGGGTCTCTTTGGCGGGGCCGGCCTGACGCGTTTAACCCGATCCGGCATGATCAATGTTCTTGATTCCGAATATATAAAGATGGCCCGGGCTAAAGGCTTGCGGGAAAGAACGGTCCTTTTCAAACATGCGCTTAAAAACGGAGCTATTCCCCTGGTGACCTTGATGGGGCCTCTTATGGCCGGCATGTTCAGCGGATCGCTGATCATCGAACTGGTGTTTGCCTGGCCTGGTATCGGCCGTCTGACCTACCAGGCCGTCTTGAATTCAGACTTTCCCGTGGTCCAGTGCGCCGTGTTTATAAGCACCACCTTGCTTGTTTTCGGAAACCTGGCCGTTGACATAATCTACGTCTTAATTGACCCACGGATTCGATCTTTTCGCAGGAGGAGGGCCTGAGTCATGACAACAGCATCCTCCCCCTCCTCTGAGACGGCCCTGCCAGCGCAAGCTCGGACCGGGCGCCAGACTCAGCACATCCTAATTACTTTAAAGCAGGCTCCGATTATACCGGCCTTGGTCGTTATCCTGGTTATTATCTGTGCCGTTTTCGCTCCTTATATAGCTCCACATGATCCTCAAAAAATTATCCCCAAGGACAGGTTAACTCCTCCGGTCTGGAGTGAAGGCGGAAGCAGTAAATATATTCTGGGCACCGACTCCACGGGCCGGGATCTTTTAAGCCGCATCATTTACGGCGCTCGCGTTTCATTAATCGTGGCTCTTTTGGGGATCGGGATCTCATCGGTCTTTGGAACATTCGTCGGCCTTATTGCCGGCTACTTTGGCGGTCTGGTTGACATGTTCATCATGCGAGTCGTGGATGTCATGATGTCCCTGCCCGTTTTGTTTCTTGCCTTGGCCCTGGCCGCGGTCCTGCCATCCGGGATGTTCATCATTATTTTAATTGTTTCTGTCTTCGGCTGGGTTCATTTTACCCGTATCGTCAGGGGCGAGGTCTTGAGTTTGAAAGAACGCGACTTCGTGGCCCTGGCCAAAGTGGCCCAAGCCAGTCCCCTCAGGATTATGATCAGGCATATCCTGCCCAACGTGGTCAACACCCTGACCGTTCTGATCACTCTCGACGTCGGGGGAGTCATCATGTTCGAGGCGGCCTTCAGTTTTATCGGTTTTGGGGTCCAGCCCCCGACCCCGTCCTGGGGCAACATACTGTCTGAAGGCCAGAATTATCTCACCACCGCCTGGTGGATTGCGACCTTTCCCGGACTGGCGCTCGTGGCCATGGTATTCTCCTGCAACTTTATCGGCGACTGGCTGCGGGACGCCCTCGACCCCAAACTCAGGCAGTTTTAAGATCTAGGATTTAACGGAATGGCATGCGGTGAGTCATGAATGAACATCTACTGGAAGTTGAGGACTTGAAGGCCTATTTTTTCGTGCGGCGCGGTGTTGCCAAGGCGGTTGACGGGGTCAGTTTCAAACTTGACAAGGGCGAAGTTTTGGGGCTGGTGGGTGAATCCGGATGTGGCAAAAGCGTAACAGCCATGTCCATCCTGCGTTTGATTCCCAGTCCGCCGGGTAAGATCGTTGGGGGTAAAATCCTGTTTCATACCCAGGACAAATCAGGAAAAGAAACAGAAGTTGATCTCCTGAAATTAAACCAGGCGGAAATGAGGAAATATCGGGGCAAGCTGATATCGGTAGTCCTCCAGGACCCCATGACCTCGCTCAATCCTGTCTTTACTATCGGCAGCCAGGTCGCTGAACCCTTTCGTCTTCACGAGAAATTTACAGGCGCAGCTCTTCTCCAAAAGATCATCGAGGTCTTGAAAAGGGTCAGAATCCCCAACCCCGAAGTGAGGATCGCCGATTATCCCCACCAGTTCAGCGGCGGGATGAGGCAGAGAGTCTCCACGGCCATGGCTATTGGCTGTAATCCTCAACTGCTCATCGCCGATGAACCGACCACGGCCCTGGACGTAACTATTCAAGCTCAACTACTAAAGCTCTTTGCACAGATCCAGCGCGAATCGCACATGGCCATTATTTTAATTACCCACAACCTGGGTATTATTGCGCGCCTGTGCAGCCGTGTTTGCGTCATGTATGCCGGCCGAATCATCGAAGAAGGAACCGTGAAGAGAATATTTAAAAACCCGGCTCATCCTTATACCAGGGCCTTAATGGATTCTGTGCCTCGTTTGGGTAAAAAGAAGCAGCTTGTTTCCATTGAAGGCCAGCCGCCAAACCTGCTTTTTCTTCCGACCGGATGCAGTTTCTGGCCCCGCTGTGCAATGGCTGACGAGAGATGTAAACAGGAATATCCGCCCATTAAAAAAGTGGAGGGGGATGAGTATGTTAAATGCTGGAAATATTCTGGAGACTGAACTGCATGAATGATGTCCTTCTGGCTGTAGATAAGCTGATTAAATATTTTCCTGTTCGCGCCGGGCTGATTTTTGACCGGACCAAAGGCTATATTAAGGCGGTTGACGGCGTGAGCTTTGATGTACATAACGGACAAACCTTCGGCCTGGTGGGGGAATCCGGGTGCGGTAAGACCACGATCGCAAAACTGCTCCTTCTGCTCGAACCGCTGACCAGTGGTTCGATTCTGTTCAAACACAAATCTATTACTGACATGAACAGGGAGGAGCTAAGGGAATATCAGTTCTCAATTCAGGCGGTCTTCCAGGACCCTTACAGTTCACTAAGCCCCAGAATGCGAGCCCGTGACATCATCAGCGAACCGATGTCCACCGCGGGGGGGTTCTCCAAAACGGACAAGAATGACCGCGTCAAGGAATTACTAGAAATCGTGGGCCTGCTGCCCGAATCCGCGGCCATGTATCCGCATGAATTCAGCGGCGGTCAGCGCCAGCGGGTCGCCGTGGCCCGGGCCTTGGCGGTCAACCCCAGGATCATCATCCTGGACGAGCCGGTCTCTGCCCTTGATGTCTCCCTTCAAGCCCAGATACTCAACCTGCTCGAGGCAATCCAGGAAAAATTCGGCATAACCTATCTGATCATCTCTCACGATCTGGCCGTGGTCGAGCATATTGGGGATACCATCGGGGTCATGTATCTGGGGCAAATAGTCGAATCCGCGCCGGCCGACAGTCTTTACACCGAGGCCCAGCATCCATATACCCAGGCCCTGCTTTCCGCGGTCCCGATCCCCGACCCCGAAGTGGAAATTACAGAAGAAATCCTCGGGGGCGAAGTTCCCAGCCCGCTCAATCCGCCCCGGGGATGCAGGTTCCACCCTCGCTGTTCTCAGGCTAAAGAAATCTGCGCTCAGGTAGAACCTGAGCTCAAAGAGATTGGCCCCGGCCATAAAGTGGCCTGCCATATTTAACGAGCCTGACATTCTTTTTATCCACTCTGCCTCGGACCTGATCTAGCCGCTGGGACCCACTTTCTCCATGTCCGCGATAATGATCTCAGCCGCGATTCTGGCCCCTAAACCGGGAGCCAAAGGGCATTTTTCACGGGCATGGGCCTGGTTGAAGGCTTCCAGGTTCTCCAGGCTGGCCATGGGATCATAATATTTTCCGAAGATAAGCTGCTGAATATCAGGGCACAAAAGAGAACCCAATTCCTTTTTAAAACGGTTCACAAACTTACGCGCAGCCAGATAGTGACCGGCCGCTTCATAATTCGTCAAATCGTCACTGGCGAAATAGAGACCGAGGAGGATGAGGCCGCCGGTCACTGGCCCGCAGATACCGCCTGTCATGCCCAGGCCGGGGAAAGGAGCTAATGCCTTTATTATTTCTATATTGCCCAGCCCGAATTCCTCCATCAAGGCTGCGGCTGAACCCTTGGCGCAGTTGCGCGTGAGGTAGCAGTACTCCTCGGCTCGCCTTTGAACGCGGTCCAGGATTTCCTCCTTTTGAGAAACTATCTCTTCCCGATGCAATGACTTCCCGGGGACGCCTTCTGCAACAAGCCTGTTAAACCTGGCCTCTATCGCAGGCAAATTCCAATCCCGCTCGGCCAGTTCATCAATCCTTTCTCTTAAAGCCTCAAGATTCGCCATGCCGGACAACCTCCTTGAATACCTTTTATTAAACCATTACCTTAAAACACAAACTCTTCAACCGATCCACCAATAATATTTTGGAATTATCTTATCACAGATATATGGACTCACCCAGTATCATATGCCAGGAAACAAACGGGGCATGATGAACGGCTCATCACACCCCGTTGCTTAGGTTATTTCAGATTGGCCTTATTTGTATCCCATCTGCTTTTTCAACTTCTGATCAATCCAGATTCGGGCGAATATCGGGGCGGAACGCCAGGCGCCGACACGGATCTCGCCATAGTAATTCTTGACCCACGGCCACCAGGCTTGATAGAAATAGTATCCTGGCAGCCAGATGGCCGGAACCTGATCAATGCAGTAAACGGCCAACTTATTTTAGTTAAAACGCTTGACTAATGCGCCCGAATTGGTTATTGCTAAAACATAACTTTAAAAACTGCGGGATAGACTAAATAATAATTCGTTGAAGTAATTAAAAAACAACTAAAGAGCCTTTTTTTGATTCGGGCTTGACCATTCGCTAGTTTAATTATTGTTTTTGAACGTTGTTTTTTAATTAATATTATTAAGTTATCTAAATTATATCGGAGCGTTTTATGCGTGGATACTTCATCAGAAGGTTACTGGCGCTGATACCCACCCTGATTTTTGCCACATTGATAGTTTTTTTCCTGATAAGGCTCGTGCCTGGAAATGTTATTGACATGATGATATCTATGCATGATATCAGCGATGAAGAAGTAACCCGCGCGTCGCTCGAGCGCGCCCTGGGACTGGATGTGTCGGTACACGTCCAGTATTACCGGTGGATGAAAGCCATAATCCTGCATGGCGACCTGGGCACCTCACTATGGATGGGGACCAGTGTCACCGAGGAAGTGATGGCCCGGCTGCCCGTTACCCTTGAACTGGGGATCATAGCCCTTATTATCGGTGTTGTTCTGGCCATACCCATCGGAGTCTATTCGGCCATACGCCAGGATACGGCCGGCGACTATGGCGGCCGTACCGTGGCCATACTGGGGCTGGCCGTCCCCAGCTTCTGGCTCGGCACCATGATCGTGGTCTACCCCGCGCTATGGTGGGACTGGTCACCCTCGATAGACCTGGTGTCCTTTAGAGAAGACCCCATAGAAAATTTAAAAACGTTCATCGTTCCGGGCGCGGTTATGGGGTTGGCATTTTCCGCCGTGCAAATGAGGATGACCAGGGCCATGATGCTCGAGGTGCTCCGGCAGGATTATATCAGGACCGCCTGGGCCAAGGGGCTAAAAGAGAAGACAGTCATTATCAGGCATGCCTTGAAAAACGCCCTCATACCAGTCATCACCCTGATCGGCCTTTATGTCCCCGTCCTTGTCGCAGGCTCCATAATCATGGAGTCAATATTTGTCCTGCCAGGCTTGGGTCTTTTATTGATCGAGTCCATTAACCAGAGGGACTATCCCATTGTTATGGGCCTGATGCTCATCTTCGGCGTTGTGATCCTGGTGATCAATCTTGTGGTGGACTTAAGCTATGGTTTTCTCGACCCCAAGGTACGGTATAAGTAAGATTAATAATAACAAGGGTTTGCTTCATGGAAAGTAGTGCCGTAAGCGTAGTATCCGGACAGGCGGTCATGCCCAAGACCCGCGGCTTTATAGCCAACTTTTTCGTGAGGTTATTCAAGGAAAAGCCGCTGGGGGCTGTCGGAGGGGTCATCTTTGCCATTCTTCTCTTCACCGGCATCTTTGCCAATTTCCTGGCCCCTAAAGGATACAACGAGATGGATCCTATAAATCGTCTCAAAACCCCGTCGCGTGAATACATCCTGGGAACGGACCACATGGGCCGGGATATGCTCAGCCGTATTATTTACGGGGCGAGGCTCTCGCTAATTATCGGTTCCACAGCCACGTTTTTTTCCATTCTCATTTCTACTTTTATCGGTATCACCACCGGCTACATCGGTGGAAAATATGATCTGATAGTGCAGCGGCTTGTGGACGCCTGGATGATCTTTCCCGGCCTGGTCGTCCTGATCGTCTTTGTGTCCATTTTCAGTCCGGGGATGTGGCAGATCATCTTCATCCTGGGACTACAATACGGGATTGCCGGTTCGAGGATTATCCGGGGGGCGACCATATCCACCAAGGAAAACATGTACGTCAAGGCCGCCGATTCCATTGGCGCCTCTACCCTGAGATTACTGCTTAAGCATATCCTGCCCAACATTATGGCCCCCATTATCATTCTGTTTACGACCCGCATCGCGGCCGTCATTCTGGCCGAGGCCACTTTGAGCTTTCTCGGCCTGGGTATTCCGCCCCCGGCCCCAAGTTGGGGGGCTATGCTGAGCGGCACCGGACGCAGTTACATGCTTCAGGCCCCGTGGCTGGCTTTTGTGCCCGGCCTTGCCTTGACCATAGTCGTTTATGGGATCAATGTTTTCGGGGACGCGCTTCGGGACCTCCTGGACCCGAGGCTGAGGGGCGGCGGAGGGCGTTATTCCGGGAAAAAGGTTAAAAAGAAACGCGTTACAAAGGAAAAAGAGGCTTAACAACTAAGGTTTAACAACGTTCAACTGTGTTCGTTTATCAACAATCGCCAAGATGAAATTCCAGGGAAAGGAGGCTTAAAAAAGGAAAAGAAGCTTAAAAGAGACTTAAAAGAGGTGTGAGGTGGAGCGAGTTCATTTCAAAGTCACTAATTAAATAAAATTAAGGAGACGAGGAATGACAAAAAAATTCTATTGGTTGACGCTGCTGTCATGTTTCTTGATGATAGGGCTGATGATTGGGCCTTCCACACCGGCCGTGGCTGGAGAAGAACCGCAGTACGGCGGGACGCTCAAGGTCGCGAATTTGGGCGCCCATCTTAATCCCATTTCCTGGGATATCGCGGAATGGACCTGGAAGCACGGCCACGACACCGGCCTGTACATGGAACACCTTTTTATGGGCGATCTGCAGAAAGGTCCCCGAGGCACTAATGAATACGCCTTCGCCGCCAGCGCCTGGATTCCTCCGACCGTAATGAGGGGCGAACTGGTGGAAAGCTATGAAGTGAAAAAAGACCCTCTGGCCCTGGTTTTCCACTTAAGGAAAGGCGTTTACTGGCAGGAAAAGAAAGGCGTAATGAAGCGCCGGGAATTTACGGCCGACGACGTGGTCTACGCCCAGAACCGTCTGAAAAACTCCCGCAAGGCCATCCCGACTTATGTGGATTGGGTCGAAAAATGGGTGGCCCGGGACAGGTACACGGCCGTGGCCTATTTATCGAAATGGAACGCCAACTGGGCCTATCGTTTCGGTTGGGGCTACTACGACGCCATTCAGGCGCCCGAACAAGAGCAAATTAAAGACGGAAAGAAGGTTGTTAACCCGAAACTTTGGAAGAACGCCACAGGCACCGGTCCATACATGGTTACGGATGTTAAAAAAGGTCATTCCGTGACCTACACCAAGAACCCCGATTACTGGGACACCACGCCTATCGGTGGCAAAAAATATAAGCTGCCTTTTACCGACGAGATCAAAACCATGCTTATCAAGGACCGGCAGATGCGGATATCAGCCCTGAGAACCGGTAAGATTGATATGAATATGCAAATAGCAGCCGAGGACGTTGCCGGTCTCAAGAAGAGCGTTCCGCAGCTCCTGTGGTCTAAATATCTGGGCATGGGTGGTTACATGGTGGCCTTGAGAATGGACACCAAGCCCTTTGACGACATCCGGGTAAGGCGGGCCTTGAATTTGGCCGTCAACCAGCAGGAGATCATTGACACCCTATACAATGGCGAGGGCCAACTGGTAAATTACCCCTTCCCCATTACTTTTAAGAGTGTTTACACACCGTATAAAGACCTGCCCAAAACGGCGCAGGAACTCTTCACCTATAACCCGGAGAAGGCTAAAAAGATGCTGACCGAAGCCGGCTACCCCAATGGATTCACCTTCAAGGCCCAGATTCCCAATTCGACCCAGATAGGTCTTGATGTAGGGGCCATGGTGGTGGCCTACCTGGCCAAGGTCGGGGTGAAGCTCGAACTCCAGCCCATGGACTATCCGTCTTACCTGAGCATGATGTTAAAAAAGAAACAGGGACCGGGCTACTTCTTCTCCAATGATCATGGCAACCCGTTTGCCACCATCCGTAAGAACTTCGTTACCGGTCAGACCTGGAACCCATACATGATGGCGGACAAGCACATAGACGACACCTTTTTTAAGACCATCGTTGACCAGAACTTGAAGCCTGAGGAAGCATACAAGATTATGAAGGGCCTGGCTGTTTACGCCATGGATTTGGCTCCGGCTATCTGGCTGCCCGGAGGTTACGTGTACGTGGCCCGGTGGCCCTGGGTCAAGAACTACTTTGGTGAGGTTCGCGTCGGCGCCTGGCGGTCCGGTCCGATCTTTGCCCGCGTCTGGATTGACCAGAAGCTAAAAAAGAAGATGGGTTATAAATAAAACCGAAAATCATCTGGACAAGAACAGGACGGAGCGCGGCGGCCGGTACGTCGCGCTCCGACTTAAACCTCAATTATTAGAAACCATAGAGAGGCAAGGTTAGATGCCGCCTTTATTGGAAGTTAAAAATTTACAAACACAATTCTTTATAGACAATGGGGTCGTCAAGGCCGTGGACGGCGTTTCCTTCGATCTGAATGAAGGTGAAACCCTGGGCCTGGTGGGCGAAAGCGGCTGCGGCAAAAGTGTCAGCGCCCTGTCCATCCTGCGATTGATTCCCTACCCGCCCGGGAAAATCGTCGGCGGCGAAATAATCTTTGAAGGACGGGATCTGCTCAAGATCAGTGAAGAGGAAATCCGAGACGTACGGGGGAACCGTATCGCCATGATCTTCCAGGAGCCCATGACCTCGCTCAATCCCGCACTTACCATCGGCCGCCAGGTCTCTGAGCCGATGGAGGTTCACCAGGGCCTGCGGTTAAAACAGGCCCTGGAAAAAAGCAAGGAACTGCTAGGCAAGGTTCAAATCGCGGCCGCCGAAAGCCGGGTGGCCGATTATCCGCATCAGTTCAGCGGCGGTATGCGGCAGAGGACCATGATCGCCATGGGCCTGGGCTGCGGCCCCAAGCTCATCATTGCCGATGAACCCACCACGGCTTTAGACGTAACCATTCAGGCTCAGCTCCTGGAGCTGATGAAGAACCTGACCCGAGATTTTGGTATGGCCCTGATGATCATCACCCATAATCTGGGCGTGGTGGCCCGATACGCGGATCGCGTCAACGTGATGTACGCCGGCCGCATCGTGGAAAAGGGAACGGCCGACGATATATATGACGATCCGAAACACCCTTACACCATCGGTCTTATGGCCTCGGTGCCCATACTGGATCAAGACATTAAACGGAAATTAGTGCCCATCCATGGACAGCCGCCGGATCTCTCCGACATCCCCCCGGGGTGCGCCTTTCACCCCCGCTGTACTTACGCAGTGGGGAGATGCCGGGAGGAGACCCCGGTACTGAAATCCGTGGGCGGAAAACATGAGAAAGCGTGCTGGATAGATGTCTGAAAGCAACAACACCGCATTGATTGAAGCGGAGAACCTGAAGGTCTATTTTCCCGTTTACGCCGGAAGCATAATCCAAAGGAAGATCGGGGACATCAAGGCCGTGGATGGAATCAACTTTTCCATTCCCAAAGGCAAAACCATGGGACTGGTGGGCGAAAGCGGCTGCGGAAAAACGACCACCGGTCAGGCCATATTACAGATCGAACCGCCCACCGCCGGGAAAATCTTTTTTGAAGGAAATGAAATATCCGGGCTGAAGAAAAAAGAGGTCAGGAAACTGCGCCGCCACATGCAAATGATCTTTCAGGATCCGTTCGATTCTCTGGATCCGCGTATGAAGGTAAGGGACATCATCGGCGAGCCCCTGGTCGTCCACAACCTGGCAAACGACCGCTCAGATTATCGCGAACAGGTGGCCGAACTGCTCAAGGTGGTGGGCCTGGACCCGCCTATGAGCGAGCGGTATCCGCATGAATTCAGCGGCGGCCAAAGACAGCGCATCGGCGTGGCCAGGGCCCTGGCCGTAAAACCCAGTTTCATCGTCTGCGACGAACCGGTGTCCGCCCTGGACGTTTCCATCCAGGCCCAGATCATCAACCTACTGGAGGAACTCCAGGAGTCATTCAATCTTACCTTTCTTTTCATCGCCCACGACCTGGCCTTGGTGCGGCATATCAGCGATCAAATAGCGGTCATGTACCTCGGGGAAATCGTGGAAACAGCCTCACGGATCGAGCTGTACCGCAATCCGGTTCATCCCTACACCCAGGCCTTGCTTTCGGCCGTGCCCATCCCCAAGCCCAAGGTCGAGGCACAGAGGGAGCATATTCTGCTTAAAGGGGAGGTCCCCAGCCCCCTGAATCCGCCCGAGGGGTGCCACTTCCATCCCCGCTGCGCCCAGGCCCGGTCAGAATGTATCAGCCATACACCGGAAACAAAAGAGATCTCACCCGGACATTTCGCGGCCTGCCACTTATTATAAGGTTGAACGTGAAAAAAAGAGGGTTATACACAGTTGAGAATTGTTCTTTTGACCAGAGTCCTGGCGATTTGAACCATATAACCGTTGTGAGATAACGGCTTTGCACCGGAAACGGCAGCGCTGGCGGCTGCTTCAGCATTGTCATTATTAATGGCTTCGCCGATAAGCGTTTCCTCTGCCTTGACCACCCGATAGGGCGTGACATAAACCGCATTGAGACAAATCCGGGCCGCAGTAACCTTATTTTCCGAAAATGATATCATTGCGGCGCAGTTTACGATGGGGAAATCAATGGACTTCCTCAGAGCGAACTTGATAAATGCGCTTTTCGTTTCGCCTGATGGTGTCGGCACCTGAATCCCGGTTACGACCTCATCTTGATCCAGCACGGTTGTTCCGCCAACCTTTACCTCGAAAAAATCCTCAGCGTTAATCGTTCGCTTTGATGTTATTATTGTGGCGTCCAGAGCTATGAGCGCCGGGGCGGTGTCGCTGGGGTGAACCGCATAGCAGCCATTTTCCACACTGCCGCCGAAGATGGAGTGAAATCTGTTGTCCCCGTCAATGGCATAGCATCTCCCGCCTCCCTTCCTGAGACAGGGGAACCTGTTATCCGGATGTCTGTAATACCAGCACCTGATATCCTGGCAGATGTTGCCGCCAATGGTTCCCATCTCTCGAAGGTGCGGGGATGCGGTACGTCCGGCGGCTTGGGCCAAGGCAGTATACCCGGCCTTGATTTTTAAATCGGCGGCGACGTCCGCAAGCCTGGTCAGGGCGCCGACCTTGAGCCGGCCGTCTTCCTCTTTAATAAAATTCAGACTCGGAATCATCTTGAGATTAATGATCGCCTCTGGATACCCGGGCAGAATTCGATCCTTCATTTTACCCAGCAGGTCTGTCCCGCCGGCCATGATACTGGCCTCACCGCGGTACCGTTTCAGGTTGGAGACCGCCTCATCAATGGTCATGGCGTTGATATGTACGAACTTCTTCACCGGCTTTCTCCTAAACCTTGCTCAGCGCTTTGAGGACCTTGTCCGGCGTAATGGGAAAGTCGTCAATCCAGATACCCAGGGCGTTATAGACGGCCGGTCCCAGGAGGGCGGGCATTACCGTGGCGATGTCTTCACCGATACCAATGACGCCGTAAGGCCCGTAACCCATGCCCGTTTCCACCAGGAGCGTGTCTATGGGTCCCACGTCAAGCATGGTCGCCATTTTGTAATCCAGAAGATTGCCATTCAGCATGATCCCGGTCACCGGATCATAGACCACTTCCTCGCTTCGCCCTCGACCGACGCCCATGTAACTGCCGCCGTACTGCTGTCCTTCACAAGAGGCCCGATTTATGACCTTACCAACATCGTTCACATTAACCACTCGCGTCACCTCGATCAGCCCGGTCTCGGTATCCACCTCGACCTCCATGAAATGGGCCTGCCGGCAAAAGCGAGGGCGGAGATGTTGAGGGGCATAGGTTCCGGTCTGAACATGATAACCAAAGGCAAAAAGCGGTACTGAAAAATTAGACCTCACCCCCAGGTTTTCATGCGAAACCAGCGGCCCAGCTACACCGGAAGGGCCGACAAATTCCGCCATGGTCATCTTCTTTGAAGGATCAGCTTTAAGGTAAATAACGCTGTCCTTGATATCCAGATCCTCCGGCCCGGCGTCAGGGAAGGCTGGAGGAAAGCTGCCGCGCTGTGTCTTTCCCCTGGGGCTTGCGGCCGCTTCGAGGATTTTTCGTTTCAGAATCCTGGCAGCGTGCCTGATGGCAAAGCCGTTGACAGACATGTTGGTGGAAGAATCGGGCGTCATCCGGAAGAATCCAGGATCAGCCTGCGGATTGTAATAAACATCATCCAGGCGCATCCCCAGCTCGTCGGCCGCGATCTGGCAGTAAGAATTCTCGGCATCCACGCCCACGTCACTGCCCATACCCAGGATGGTGGCCGTGCCGTCATTGCGTTCAATACGGATGGCCATTTCACTCGATCCGGCCGAATCGTCCCACTCATGATCCCAGGTAAAGGCCAGGCCGTGCATCCGGCCATTGGGCAGCCTTTTTTTGCCCGGCGGGTGCCACCTGTTATACCAGCCGATGGCGGCCTTGCCTTTTTCCACGCACTCCCTCAAACTATCTCTGACCTCAAATCCACGCTCGGCCTTGCGCTCGTTGAGCCAGTCCATGTCATGACCGTCAGCGCCGTCATTTTTAAGCGCCACCTCTATCGGATCGAGACCGAAGGCGTCGGCCACATGGTCAAAGATCAGGGTCAGGCTGTGGGCGTTTGCGTTTTGCTCACACCGAACCGGAACGGTCGGACCTTTATTCGTCTTCACCACAAAAAGCTGTCCATGGATATTGGGAATCCTGGTGTTTTCAACAAGGTGTTTGAGGAAATGGAAAACCGGCCATATCTGATTGGCCAACACGGCCCTCCCCTGAACGGCGGTGATGGTGCCGTCATTTTTAGCGCCAACCTTGTAGTAATACACGCCCTCATCCATCTCCCCGCCGTAGAAATCCTCCCGCCGGGTAAACGTCCACTTCACCGGCCTGCCGGTCCTCTTGGCCAGGACCGCGGCACAGTAATGGCCGGCCATGTTCCAGGGAGTCTGGCTCCAACCCCCGAAACTCGCGCCCTGATACAGACAGTGCATCTTGATCTTATTCATAGGGACGCCGCCAAACCAGCTGGATATGACGCGCTTGGCTATATGAGGCCGCTGCTGCTTGACCCAGACTTCCGGGCAGTCTCCGTTCCATCTGAAGACACCACAGGGGCGCTCCGGGCCAATCCAGGTATGAAGGCGCCGTTCTGACCTGAACTCGATAACCTTATCCGCTTCAGCAAAACCTTGACTGATGTCGCCAAGCTCCAGCACGTCCAGAAGACCGGCATTGTAATGGTTGCCATTGGGGAGCAGCTCAGGGTGGGCTAAAGGGGCGTCCGGTTTCAGAGCCTCCTCGGGGTCCAGGACAAACGGGCGTTCTTCCCATTCCACCTCTACCAGTTTCAGGGCCTCCTCAGCCACGGCCTCGGTGTCAGCGGCCACGGCCGCGCCGACCTCCTCTCCCTGGAAGTGAGCGATTCCCGGGAGAACCACTTCGGCCGATGGAACATGCCCCCCCAGGTCCGCGATCGGCGGAAGTTCGGGGTCATCATATCTCAAAATAGCCCTCACACCGGGAAAGGATTCAGCCTTGCTCGTATCCATGTTCTTGATTGCCGCGTGAGGATAAGGGGAGGTGAGGAATCTCATGTGCAGCATGCCTGGCAGCTGCACATCCATGGTGTATACGGCATTACCGCTGGCTTTCTGGAAACCGTCAATACGGCGCGGGCCGCGTCTTCCGATATAGTTGTATTCCTTGAGAGGGTATTTATCGGCCCGCAAGTTATCGAACATCTCTTCCATTCTTGCTTCTTCATCATCGGCCATGTGGCGTCACCCTCCTAAAAGTTTTTCGGCTGCTTCAAGTACCGCTTTGGAATGTTGAGGATAGGTGCCGCAGCGGCACAGGTTGCCTGCCAAGGCTTCTTTCACCTGCTCCTCGGTTGGATGGGGATTTTTATCCAGTAAGGCCTTGGCCGCAACGATAAAACCCGGGGTGCAGTAGCCGCACTGCATGGCGTGATGCCTGGCGTAACTCTCAATCAAGGGATGACTGGCCCGGGCAATTCCTTCCACCGTCTCTATATTTGCGCCATCGCACTCGATCGCCAAGGCCATGCACGAGAGAATCGGCCGCCCATCCATGATGACGGTACAAGACCCGCAAGCCCCACGGTCGCAAAACTGCTTGCTGCCAATCAACCCCAGCCTGTCATGGATGAGGTAGTAAAGGGTCCATTCCGGCTCGACCCTGACTTCATAAGGCTGACCGTTGACCGTTAATTTTATCATCCCTTCCGGCGCTGGCGCCGAGGCGGTCTTGTGCACGGCCAGGACGTGCGTCTTGAGCTCATCAAACGACTGGCAAACGGTCAAGCAATAGGGGCACAAGTATTTGGGTTCGTTAGAGGGCCTTTCCGTCAATTTCGATTACCTCCTCAAGCGATCCTCGCCCGCGCCAGGCCGCATTGTATGGTTAGGGTTATAACTGCCTGACGCCTTGAAGGCTTCTTAAAAACAAGGACTGTTTGATCCGATCTTGATATTCGTGCTTGAAATACCTCAAAGAATCAAGAACAGGAACCGGGGCCGTCTGCCCCAGACCGCATAAAGAAGAAAGCATTATTGCGTTTGATAAATCTTCCAGGGCCTCGATATCCTGTGCCTTGCCATCGCCTATATTCAGTCTGCCCAGAATTTCAACCATTGCCTCCGTCCCGTCCCGGCAGGGGGTGCACTTGCCACAAGATTCTTCAGCTAAAAACTCCATAGAGCGATAGATGATGTCTATAACATCCCTGGTTTCGTTAAAAACAATAATACCTCCGGAGCCTAGAACAGTTTCATATGAAAGGGGCGTGTCCAGCATGGCGTCAGGGACGATTCTTCCCGCAGCGCCGCCAACCTGAACCATCTTGATATTTTTGGCCCGGGCAAAATCTAAGACCAGTTCTTTGAGCGAACTCCCCATGACCAGTTCATACACACCGGGATTCCCCACATCACCGCTGACCGAGAACACCTTGGTGCCTTTACTGCGCTCCGTTCCAATCCTGTTGAACCACGCGGCCCCGTTTGAAATGATTGGAGGGATATTCATCAGGGTTTCAACGTTATTTATAATGGTCGGAGTTTCCCAGAGTCCTTTTTCCGTTGGAAACGGCGGCTTCAAACGAGCCTCCCCCCTGAACCCCTCGATGGAATCCATGAGCGCCGACTCCTCACCGCAAATATATGCACCAGCGCCTTCTCGAATCTGAATGTCCAGGTCTTTAAGGAAACCCTTTTCCTTAACCTGATCAATGGCGTGAAGCAGTGAATCAAACAAATAGTGATATTCAGCGCGAAGATAAATATAGGCCCGGTCAGCCCCAATGGCATAACCGGCGATGGCCATTCCTTCCAGGAGGGTGAAGGGATCGTTTTCCAGGATATGTCTGTCCTTAAAGGTCCCGACCTCACCCTCATCGGCATTACAGATCAAGAATTTCTGGCCGGCGCGAGTCTGTCTCGCCAACTCCCATTTCAGTCCGCAGTGAAATCCAGCCCCGCCCCGGCCCCTCAGGCCGGAAGCCTTCACCTCCTCTATCGTTTCTTCCGGCGTCATCTTATTGCGAGCCTTGATAAACGCCTTGAAACCATCCCTGTCCAAATGGCTGTTTATGTCCCTGGGATCAATCACGCCGCTGTTTCTTAAGACAACCCGCTCTTCGGACACCGCTGTCCTCCTCGGAAATTCTACTTATACGCCTTCAAAATCTGTTTTATCCTTCCTGGGGTCAGATGGCCGTGAACGTCATCATTTACCAGCATGGCCGGGGCAATATCGCAAGCGCCGATGCAGTTGGTCAACTCAAAGGAGAACCTCCCGTCAGCCGTGGTTTCCCCGGGAGTGACGCCGATTACGCCCTGGACGCATTCAATGATCATCCCGGAGTCTTGCAGGTAGCATGGGAGGCTCTTGCAGACCCTGATAATGTTTCTGCCTTGCGGTTTGGTCGAAAGAAAGGAATAAAAGGAAGCTAGCCCGTATATTTCATTAATGGGCATATCCAAAGACCGGGCTGTTTCGACGATAAACTCCCGGGAAATACAGGCAGATTCTCTCTGTGCCTGCTTGAGCAATATCAAAAGCTTCTCGCGGTCCATGCCTTTGAAGGAAGAACCCTGTGGAACCCGGGTCATCTCACCCCGCTCCTTTCTCTTCTTCACGCAAGGCCAAAGGTTTACTCAACGCACCCGTGGGACAGGCATCAATACAGATTTCGCAATCCTGGCAGACTTTTGTATCCAAAGGCTCGTCGCAGCCAACAATAATTTTAGACCAAAATCCTCGATAACCAACGCTAAATACGCTCTTCTGGGCGACCTCGCTGCAAACCTTTATGCACCGGCGGCATAAAATGCATTTCGATAAATCACGCTGAACATAAGGATTATTTTCCTCAACCGCATAGGAACGCGGCTTCCTGACCTGAAACCTGGGCGGACCTACTTCCAGGTCCGAAGCAAGCTGATGCAGCTCGCAATCTTTTGCATCCCTGTCAGTGACACAGGATCCCGTGTGCGCGGCCAGTAAAAGCTCCACAATCACTTTCCGCGTCGAAAGCACCTTGGGAGAGCGGGTGTGTATGACCATTCCCTCAGCAATGGGAGTATGACAGGAGCCGACCAGTGTCTTCGCGCCCTCTGCCTCCACCACACAGACTCGGCAGACTCCACTTGGGGATATTTCCGGCCGGTGGCAAAGGGTCGGAATGCTGATGCCGTTTTGTTCGGCGGCCTCAAGGATCGTCATCCCCTCGCGCCCGCTTATTTCCCTGCCATCTATGGTTATTTTTACGACGCTCATTTAATAATGTCCTCGATGCTTATACGGAAAGACTTCTGGCGAAACTCCTGCTCATTGAAATTCATGACCCTTCCGGCCAATCCTAGTTTGATTTTTTAAATGAGACGATCTTATACAAATTAACTCCTGGGCCTGTTGTCAAGTCTAAAATGCGCTGGTCTTAATTTCTAGCTGGCAATCGTTCCGCCACAAGAATCATCCGGCCGTGATGAATGCTTAATGGTAGGAGTACAGGCTCTTTTAAACTCTCTGTAAAAGCTTTAAGACTGCCCCAGATACACGTGACCGTAATCCAGGCTGGTCATGGGCGAACCTTCACCAAGCTGACGGCCCTCTTCAACCCGTCCCAGAAAAAGCGTGTGATCACCGGGACGGATAGTTTCGGCCAGGCGACAGTCCAGGCAGGCCAGCGCCTGCCTCACCAGAGGCGCGCCGGTCACGGCAGTAAACAGGTCCAGTCTGCGGAATTTTTCTTCGGGAGAGGCCTTCTTAAAGAATGGTAAGAAATCTTCCAGGCCCGGCGGCAGGACGTTCAGCCCGAAACAGCCAAACCGGGGTATAAGGTCGTGCAGAAAGCGGTTCTGCCTGACTGCGACCATGACCAGAGCCGGGTCAAAGCCGACCTGGCTGGCCCAGGAGACAATCATGCCATGAGGCTCGGCCAGGGTCCCTGTCGTCAGGATATACAGGCCGGTGGTCACGCTGGACAGAGCCTTTTTGGTTTCCTCGTTCATTTGAAGCCGTACCTGTGTTATTAATTTTTTTGCCTGGCCGCCCGTGTTGACTGCGGCGGCGTATTTAAAGAACATCTGGCAACGAAAAAGCTTACTGTAATATGTAAGGCATGAAAGTCCGGGAAAGCAAGAAAATAAATGCGCCCTGGGGTTGGATTCCGGAAATGATAAATAAAAAAGACAGGACCGGGGCCGATCCTGTCAGGGATAGTTAACGATTGAAGTTTGATTAGGCTCTGAGCTTTTTCCTGAGTCCTGCCAGGCCGATCAGACCGGAGCCGAACAGCAAGACTGCGCCTGGGATAGGCACCGCCGGAGGCTGCTCTTCTGATCCGTAATTCCCCTCGAAATTATCAATAATATAGCGCTGACCGCCCGTTTGGTCGTTGTTGAAATCAAATAAAGCATAGGCCGCAATTCCGCTGAAGGTGGTTTCGATCATACCTTCCGGGAAGTTACTTGGGTCTGTGCCGTTTGGATAAGTATAGAGCCCGTATTCAAAGTCATGGGCGATTAAAGTATCGGAACTGTTATAAACCCAGAATTCAGTCCAGGTATTAGGGGTCTCCCGAAAATCGTCGAGGGCAAACCCGAAGTTGAGGTAGTCCTGGGCCTGTCTATAAAAATCAACCCTTAGATCATACGGACTGACCAGCGTTGACCCTTCAAGACCCGGCTCAACAATATAAGTCATATATGAGCCCGGACCAACTGTATTGAAGCCAGCGGGATCATTAGTGCTAAAGATAACGTCGTATACACTATCACCGTCAGAGTCAAATTGGTAGCTGGTTGCGCCCATAATTCCCACATCGAAGGTGATGGTAGTTTGAGCAAATGCTCCATTAGCACAGAAAAAAAGAAATAGAAGAGCAGTAACAACTAACGAAAATTTTCCTTTCATAACTGCCTCCTTTTAAAACCGTAGTTTCCGGTCCTGCTTTTATTTTTAGCTTATAAGATGCTTCATTTTTTTGAGTTGCCCCCGGTTTCTTTGGACACGAAATTGCATTAACGTGAGAAGAAGTTGTTCAAGGAGGTCGGGTCATGAAAGAGGAGAGGAAAATAATGGGAGAGGTCGTTGGCATG
>JAFDHD010000030.1 GCA_019308995.1 Deltaproteobacteria bacterium
CAACTTTAAATCCCTTAAAAATACCCTCTCTGTATGAATATTTGGGGTAAAATTAATTTTACCACTCCTCGATGACTCCCAATTTCAACCGGTTACATACAACGCAATTGGCTCGGAGGAAGTAGGGTAGGCTTTCCAGCCTGCCAGGCCTTACATGAAGCAAAGCACGAAACTCTCTGATACAAAGCATGGTTAATGTTGTCAGGCAGACCCGCTGCGCGAGCCACCCTGACCTACAAGGCTTGAGTGATTACCGTAATTATATTCCTTTTGGCTGCGGCTTCAGTGCCTATTGAAACTTTCTTGGCAATTGCCTTAATGAGGGGGAGGGAGACGTTCTGAAGGAATCTCTTTCAATAAAAAAAGGGTCTTCTGAGTCAGGCCCTCCGGCCAGGGCGGGTCACCCAGGCCGCAATCACGCCGGCCGCGAACCCGAAAAAGTGGCCGGACCAGCTAACCCCCGGAATCCGGATGAGCAGGGTCACGAGCAGCCCTCCATAAAGAAGAAAGACCAACAGGGATATAATCAGGGCCTTCCACTCCCGGCGAAAGATTCCCAGAAAAATCAGGAAACCAAGCAGACCAAAAATGATTCCGCTGGCGCCGATATGAATGGTGTGAGCGCTCCCGAATGTCCAGACCGCAGCGCCTCCCAGGAGGGTAATGATGACCAGCGCCTTGATCGTCAGGAGTTTGCTAAAGGACAGCGACAGAAAAAGCAGGCAGAAGAAGGCAAAACTATTGGCCATGAGGTGCTGGAGATTGACATGCAGAAAAGGCCAGAGAAGAACGCCGATCAGGCCGTTGGTCTGACGCGGGCGGATACCATACAGCCGAAGATCAACCGGTGCAAAATAGCCTGCAAAAAAGATAAACCATAGAACGGCCACAGCTATGAGGGCGGTGGTAAGGCTTTCATTAACTTTCATGTTTCATCATAGAAGGGCTGGCGGCTCAGCCCTGGCCCTCGGCACGGATGATAGCAGGTCCGGCCGGTCCTCGCTCAAGCTCCATGATAGAGCAGCTTTTAACCTTGAGGTGCTTTTTCAGGTACTCCACGGCCTTCCGGCCTTCGGTCAGGTCGCCGCAGGTAAAGATGTCCAGGGCGGCGTATCCAAATTCCGGCCAGGTGTGGATGGAGAAATGGGATTCGGCCACGACCACGATGCCGCTGACCCCGTTGGGCGGGAACTGGTGGAAGAAGGGCTGGACAATGGTGGCCCCGGAAAGGTTGACCGCTTCCAGCAGGTGTTTTTCTATGACCTTCATGTCGCTTATTTTGGCGCTGTCACAGCCAAACAGCTCCACAACCAGATGCTTGCCCAATCCTTTCACTTTAGCGATCCTCTTTCATAAGATTTAAAGAGGCCAGGTCTCTTCCAGTCGGACGGGACGGCCTTGCTTACACGCAGGATAGATAAATACATGGCATTTTGCAATGAGTATTTTTTTTCAGGTCTAGGTCAGGGTGCGAGGCTCCCTAACACAAATCATGATTAATATCGTCAGGGAGGCCTGCAAGGCTGGCCTTCGACTTTCCTGAGAACAAAGATCTGGTTTATCCCGTCTCCCCTGGCTGCAATTTTATGAAAATAAAGATATCTGAAGCTGTTCATTTCCAAACCTTTCAAGTTGACAACCATTTGTGAATCTGAAATACTGAGCCATGTTTTAATGCATGTTTTCCTTGGATGACGTTCTTTTTTCAATTCCGAGACGGTGGTTTTCAAACCTCAGATCAAACATAAGGAAATGAATACATGTTTCGCTTTTGCCATTATGCCTTGGCCTTGATACTGGCCGCCTCATTCCTCCATGGCTGCGCAGGAAAGCAGCTTCCCATTGATCTCATTAAAAAAGAGTTCAGGGACGTGCCCACCTATGCGATCATCCTGGACGACATGGAGGAAAGAGGCGCCTTCTTTAAAAACTATTACCACAAGTACCGTATCGTCCAGCAGGAACGGTCCTGGACGACCGACTGGATGAAGGTGCCTCAAGATTACTACCGCCGAAACGCAAACTTCCTGGGCATGACCCTGGCGGCGAAAAAGAAAGGGGAGTTTGACGCCTCGACCGGACCGCCGGGCTACCATTACGTGGGCGACGATCGTTATGGCAACTGGCGTCGCGACAGCGGCGGAAACTCCTTCTGGGTCTTTTACGGACAGTATGCCTTTCTTTCGCACATGTTAGGCGGGCACCGCGTCTTTCGGAACGATTATAATACCTACCGGGATTACCGCACCCGGAATCGCCCCTATTACGGGCGAAACAATGAATTCGGAACCAAAGGGACCATCACCAAGAGGCAGAAGCCCAATTTTTACGCCCGGCAGACGGCCAAAGCCCAGGCTAAAAAGGCCTCATTTTCAAATCGGGTAAACCAGCGCACCGGCCGATCCAGAGCCGGTTACCGCAGCCGAAGCACGAGTTGGGGGAAATAGGCCATGACCCTGGACAGCTTACTTCTAGCAGTAATTTTCATCATTGGTTTTTATGTCCTGTTCTATATCGGCAAGGTGGTCAACGACCTGCTGCACCGAGAATACAGGCTGAGCTACGAGCTGGTCGAAAAGGACAACGCCGCCCTGGCTCTGGCCGTGGTCGGCTACTACTTCGGGCTGGTCCTCGCTATTGGCGGGACCGTTGTCGGCCCGAGCAGCGGCATCCTGGAAGACTTGCTTGACCTTTGCATTTACGGAGTTTTAGGCATCATTCTGCTTAATATCTCCTGGTTCTTATGCGACAAGTTTATTCTATATAAATTCCATATCAGCGACGAGCTTATCAGGGATCATAATCAGGGAACCGGAGCGGTTTCGGCCGGTGTCAGCGTGGCCTCGGGTTTGATCATCTATGGCGCGGTGACGGGTGAGGGTGGTTCGATATGGACCGTCCTCATCTTCTGGGCCATCGGGCAGATTATCCTGATCCTGGCCGGACTCCTGTATAACCTCATCACGCCCTATGATATTCACGCGGAGATCGAGCGGGATAACGTGGCGGCTGGCGTGAGCTTTGCCGGGGCGCTCATCGCCATCGGGGTTGTTGTTGGGTTGGCCGGGGAAGGTGATTTCACGTCCTGGTCTCAAAGCCTGCTGAACTATCTGGCCTTTATCATCGTCGGCCTCATCCTGCTGCCTGTCATACGTCTGCTGACCGACAGGGTTCTTCTTCCTGCGGTCAAGCTTTCGGATGAGATTGCCGCTCAGGAAAAGCCCAATCTAGGCGCCGCCTATATTGAGGCGTTTTCCTATATTGCCGCCGCCTTTATCATTTACTGGTGTGTCTAGCCCTCGCGGTGTAAGCACCGTTCTCAAGATATCCGTCTTTGCCACCGGCTGCGCGGGCATCGTGGCCGAATTCGTTCTTTCCACCCTGGCAACCTATATCGTTGGCAACGCTATCTTCCAGTGGACCATAGTCATGTCCCTGATGTTCTTTGCCATGGGGCTGGGCAGCCGCCTCAGTGCGGTCTTTCGCCACCGACTGCTGGACGCCTTTATTATCATCGAATTCAGTTTGTCCCTGCTGTGCGCCTCCTCAGCCGCCCTGGCATACGGACTGGTGGCCTATACGGTTTACGCCAGGTTGATGATTTATACCCAGGCCTTTGTCATCGGCCTGCTTATCGGCCTGGAGATTCCCCTGGTGACCCGGCTGAACCAGGCCTATGAGGAGCTGCGCTCCAACATCGCCGGGGTCATGGAAAAGGATTACTACGGCGCGCTTGTAGGCGGCCTTCTTTTCGCCTTCTTTGCCTTGCCTCATCTGGGCCTGACCTATACTCCCATCGCGCTGGGGGCGATCAACTTTTTGGTGGCGGCCCTGCTTCTCTTTAGCTTTTTTGGGCTTCTCAGCCGGAAGAAGGTCCTGGTGTCCGCCTTTGCCATAACCTGCGCGGCCCTGATCACCCTTGGAGTTCTGGCCAAACCGATTATCCTGTTCGGAGAACAGCGGCAGTATCGCGACAAGGTCATCTTCGCCAAACAAACGGTCTACCAGAAGATCGTGATTACACAGTGGAAAAAGCATTACTGGCTCTTCATTAACGGGCAGGAGCAGTTCAGCACTTACGATGAAGAAAAGTATCACGAGCCGCTGGTGCATCCGGCCATGAAACTGGCCGCTGGCAGGGACAGGGTCCTGATCCTGGGCGGCGGGGACGGGCTTGCTCTCAGGGAGGTGCTCAAATATCCGGAAGTCACGTCAGTGACCCTGGTGGACCTGGACCCGGCCATAACGAAGATGGCGCAAACTCATCCGGTCCTGGTGGAGATCAATCAGGGCGCCATGAACGACCCCCGGGTCAAGGTTATCAATCAGGATGCGGCCGTTTTTTTAAGGGAGGATGCCGAGCTGTACGACCTGATTTTCATTGACCTGCCCGATCCTGACACCATTGACCTGATGCACGTTTACTCCCTGAATTTTTACCGGCTGGCGCACCGGCACCTCAAGGGCGGCGGCATGCTGGCGGCGCAGGCCACCAGTCCTTATTTTGCCCGGCAGGCCTTTTTATGCATCATGAAAACGATTGAAGCGGCCGGGTTCAGCGTGCTGCCTTATCACAACCAGGTTCCGACCATGGGCGAGTGGGCCTGGGTCCTGGGGGCCAGGCGCGAAGATATCAAGGCGCCCGCCTTGAGAAGGCGTGTCTTGATGGAGGACTTTAACGGTCTGGACACCAGATTTTTCAACACCAACGCCATGATCTCCATGGCTCACTTTGGCAAGGGCGTTCTTGACGGGCCTGAGGCGGAAAAGATAAAGATCAACACCAAGAGCAACCCCGTCCTGATGCGCTATTACCTCGCCGGAACCTGGGGGGCTTACTGAGGACCAAGGCTAATGACATAAAGGTCATAATTCACATCAAAAGGAATGAAAAAAAATAGAGCGGACCTGGATGCGGCGGGGCTAGGAAGTTCATGCAGGTCAGGCACCGGGTGCCCCAGACATTCTAGGCTTTTTTCCAGCAATACCTCCGCTAGGGGTGATGCATACAACTCGTCAGAGTTGTGTGCACGCCGCAGGCGCAAGAAGTCATTCCGGGGGCTGGATTTTTACTCCACACGATTGTCCCGACAAATAAAATGGCGCGGAGCTAAATTGCCAGTCTTCCGGCCTGTCCACCAATCCCCCTCTTACCGGATTTTCGTGCATATACTTTAGTTTCTCTACCAGCTTCTTTTCGGTGTAAAGATTGAAATCGTAATATCGGCGCTGCCAGGCCGGGTCATTTACATCGAAATCTGAGGTATAAGAAGTATAATGCATTTTCATATTGTTTTTGATTTGTCGGGAAGACATTTGTTTCCATTGTTTCATAAAATGACTGATGCGATTTATTATGGGGAAGCAGACGATGGCATGTACATGATCAGGCATCACCACGAAACCAAAGCATTCTCCTTCCTGTAGGGTTAACTGAGAACTAAGCACTCCAATGACAATTTTCTTGTGAATATCGTCATTCAGAAGCTTTCTTCGTCGATAACAAGAAAATGTTAGGTAATGCGCCTGACCTTCCTCTTCGTAAATTTTTCTGTCAGCCATACACAAATCATAGCAGATAATACACGCAAAAGGCAGGACTTCTTGCGCCTGCGGCGCCCACACGATCCTTTAAGGATCGTATGGGCCACCCTCGAAGATCACAATATCTAGCAGTGATGGTATCGGGTAGAAAATCTGCGATCGCTGCAATATCTCCCAATCCCATACAATTTATTGATACGAGGTAGATATCTTAGCCCATTATTAATCCCATGAAAAAAATTAGCGGGTTAAAACTGATATTCTTTTTTCCCTCACTCCTCACATACTCGTGGATGGAGCCCCGGATTCGAAAGGCGCAATGTTCCGAACGACACAGTCGAGATACTTTATGCGTTTTTTCAGGGACGATTATGTATGGTTTAAAAATCAGGTTCGAGGACAATTCTCCTTTCGAGCATTCCGCTGTGGGCTTGTTCAAAGGCCTCCTGAATCGTGCTCATGGGTCTTGTTTCCAATAGGGAATCTATTTCAATTTTCCCCGTTTGGACCAATTCGAGGACTTTCGGATAATATTTAGGCAGGCAGCCCCATGTGCCGATCATCTCGGCGTCGAAGGCCATGAGCCTGGATATGCTGTATTCGTTCTTTTGCAGGCCAAAACCGACAACAATTAATTTACCGATGAAAGACAATAGCTGAAGGGCAATGGCCTGGCCAGCCCCGGAACCGGTCACTTCGAATATTTTCCAGCCGTAATTATGAGGCAGCCCATTGGCCTTGCAAATTTCTCTGAACTCGCTTTGAATATCACGAGGCGTCTTTCCAGTGGAGTCAATCCCAAAATTCGTACCAAATTTTTTAGCCCGCTCGAGCTTTTCGGCCCCGAGTTCAATACCGATAACGCATTTTGCCTCCAAGGCCGATGCGGTTTGGGTCATATAGATACCGACCCCGCCGGCGCAGCCAATGATCACGGCCAGGTCTCCTTCAGTCAGGTCCGCTCGAACGGCCGCTTGATAGGGGGTGGTAGCCGCATCGGCCACCACCGAATAATGGGACAGCGGTTTCCCTTTCAGATCCTCGATAACGCATAAATCCCTGAAGGGAACCACTATATGGCTGGCGAACCCCCCTTGAGCTCCCATGCTGTTTCCCGGCATCTGTTGGGCCAGACAACGGTTCCCCCTGCCCATGGCGCAAATGGGGCAGTCATTGCACGGAAGCACCGCCGGTATAAGGACGTCTTTACCCATGGCTTCTTTTGGACCGGCAACCACGGTACCGCTGATTTCATGGCCCAGGACCAGCGGTGGCTCGTTCACCGTTCTTACACTCTCATAAAAGTAGCCTAAATCAGTATGGCACAGCCCACAACCCGCAATCCGGACCAGTGCCTCTCCTTCTTTTAATTCAGGCACGGGAAGTTCGACTCGGGCTAA
Organism: Deltaproteobacteria bacterium; assembly: GCA_019308995.1. Lineage (NCBI taxonomy): Bacteria > Pseudomonadati > Myxococcota > Myxococcia > Deltaproteobacteria bacterium. The sequence continues at coordinate 6,945 of JAFDHD010000030.1, forward strand.
CTTTCCCTCTATAACTTCCCCGGTCTCCTTGTTTTTAGACCACGGCCGGATCATCTGCCAGGCCTGAATCTTTTGCGGTACATTCGTCATGGTTTTCCCCTCTTAAGAAAAAACGCGGTTAAAAAAGATCGTCCAAATCATCCCCGCCAGCGGCGAGGCCGTATATCTGCATGTACTCTGTTTCCCTTTTAGTATACATCTTATCTTTTTCGAACTGGAAAAAACAGGCCCTTGAATCCGCTAACAATTCCTCCTCCAGGGCCGACCTCAGGTTTAAAACCCCTTTTATGGAAAATATCTGTTTCTCCTCATCGGCCAGCAGATAGACACCTTCCATATCCGGAACCTCGTTTATGCCTTCTTTGTCGAATACATGCCATTTTTCCGGCGGGAGCGGGGCCGATTGAATGGCCAATCGAAGATCACAGCTGAGGCATCGGCCAGCCTCCTCCACGGCCATTTCCTTATTAAAACCCAGATCTATCCGATCAAAGGATGAACTCCGGGCTTCAGCACTCAGGTAAGGGGATTTAACCCTGGGCCAGATGGCAAAATCATCCTCCCGGCCCAGTTTTGGCTGTGAACCGACTCTTTCAAAAAAAACTTCATCTATTACCCCGTCGCCACCTAAGTACCGATCAATCGAGGAAGCGGCCCTCCGGCCCGCGGCCACGGCGTCAATTACCGAGCCGGGCACACGAGTCACGTCCCCACCGGCAAAAACACTTGACTCATTTGTCTGCATGGTATCCGGATCCACCTGGATCATACCCTGATAATCAAGTTTAATCCCGGGTTCATCCAGAAAGGCAAGCTCTGTGGTCTGTCCAATTGCCATTAAAACCGTATCCGCTTCAACGGTCCGGGTTTCAGCCTCGTCATAAACCGGTGCAAATCGTCCTTTTTTATCAAAGACGGATGTACATTTTTTCAGTTCCAACCCGGTTACACGTCCATCTTTCCCTAAAAGGCGTTTCAGGCCCCAGCTATTGTGAAATACTACACCTTCGGCCAGAGCGTCATCGCACTCCCATGAATGGGCCGGCATTTCTTCTCTGGATTCGAGGCAGATTAATCGAGCTGATGTCGCGCCCAGCCTCAAGGCGGTCATGGCCGCATCAATGGCCGTATTCCCCCCGCCGATAACTACAACTTCCCCTTTTAACTCCATCGGCCGACCCAGATTGACCTCTTTAAGGAATTCGATTGCCCACCGGACCCCGTCTAACTCCAACCCTTCAATCGCCAGACGCTGGCTTACTTGAGCTCCGACCGAAATGAAAACAGCATTAAAACCCGACTGCTGTAAATCTGCCCATGTTAGGTCACTGCCAACTGAGGTGTTAACCCGAACCTCGATCCCTGTTTTAATAATGGCTTCTATATCTCTGGCCAGTATGTCCTTAGGTAATCTGTATCTGGGAATACCGAACAGCATCATTCCACCCAGCTCAGATTGGGCCTCAAAGACCGTGACCTGGTGACCCTTGTTTTGCAGGTAAAAGGCTGCCGTAAGACCGGCCGGGCCTGAACCGATTACGGCCGCCTTATTTCCAGTCGAATCGGGCTTGGACCTTTTATCTTTCCCAAATCCGGTCTCATTCTCTAGGGTAAATCGTTTAAGAGCACAGATAGCAACCGGTTCATTGACACTCCCCCTGCGGCAGACCTCCTCACACGGATGGGCACAGATCGCCCCCAAAACATTGGGGAAAGGGACTTTTTCTCTGATTACTTTTGCGGCCTCTGTAAATTTACCTTGCTTGATCAAACGTACATAAGCCGGTATATCTATTCCAGCCGGGCAGGCGGCTACGCAAGGTACTAAGACCTCATTTTTTTTCCCGGCCGGTAAACCTTTGTCCATCAAAGCACCCGTCGGGCAGACTTCAACACAAGCCGTACAGAATTTGCATCCGGATTGAGCTAAAGTAGAGGCTGATGTCCCGACAATGACCTCACCCTCGGAATTTAAGACAGCGCCCAGGGCTTCAACGCCTCTCAGATCTCCGCACACCCTGACACACCGGGTGCAGCCGATGCAGAGGTTATAATCGCGTGCAAACAGAGGGTCCTGATCCAAGACCGGCATCGAAGTCGGCGCCCACCTCGGGGTTTCCGCCTTGATACCGATATATTCAGCCACTTTCTGAAGCTCACAGTTTCCGAATTTGTCGCAGCATCGTTCCTCAACCGGCACATTTATCGAGCAGGTTTCTCTGGTGCATCCTTCCCTCTGAGCACAGGTCAGGCAGGCGTGGGGATGCTTGGCCATTATGCTCATCAGGTTGTTCTCGCGAATTTCTTTGACCCGCTCGGTATCGGTCAGGATTGACATCCCGTTTTGCACTATCGTGTCGCATGCCTGAACTATCTCACCGTCTTTTTCTAATTCCACCAGGCAGAGGCGGCATCCCTGAAAACTTTCGTTTGGGCGTTCATTTTCAAAGGCCTGGCTTCCTTGATAGATTTTATCCACTGGTTTCAGAGAGCGGGAAGGGGGCAGGTCCGGATGAGAGCAGAGGCTGGGTATATATATACCCAACCTTTGGGCGGCTAGAAGAATGCTGTCGCCTTGCTGAACCTGAACTCTAGTATTGTTTATGGTTATGCTTAAATCATTCATGAATAATGATTCGGCTTGTATTCCTTACCAGGAATGCCGCAAAGCCCCGGGTTTGCAAGCTTCGATACAAGGCAGAACCGGCCGGTCAGAAACCGGCTTACAGGGTGAACAACTATATTTGATCTTTCTCCTGTGCCCCTCACTGACCATAACCACCGGCTCTTCTCTGAAAGGGTCGTTGGGGTCCTCTCCGGTTTCAAGGACTCCGTAAGGGCAGGCCTTTTCACAATCCCCGCACCCGTCGCAGAGGTCGGTGTCAATAATGATGAAATATTCGCCCGACCCGTCCTTATATCCATAATGGGCAATCATGCCGACCTCCTCCAGACGCCGATGCGCCGGCGTTTATTTCTTGCGTGCCTTTTCGACCAGGGCTTTTCCAAAAAGAGCGCCGCCAATGGCGCCGGCAATCTGCGTATCCAGTTCGGTCTTCAAAGTCTCTAAACCGAGTTCTTTTTCCAGCCTTTTAATGACTCCAATGTTTTTGGCAATGCCGCCGGTTATGGCAAAATCCTTTTCAACACCGACCCTTTCCAAAAGGGTTACGATTCGATGGGCCATGGCCAAACAATAAGCGGCTATCACCTTTTTTTTGGGCCAGCCTTGCCTTAAGAGACCTGAAGCCTCGGATTTTGCAAAAACCACGCAGGTGCTCGAAACAGGTTCAGGCTCCTCTTCCACCTCAAAAGACTGATCCCCGATCTCATTTATGGGAACATTGAGCAGATCGGCAAAAACCTCCATGCCCCGGCCCGTACCGGCCGCGCATTTATCGTTCATGAGAAAATCCAGCACCTTACCCCTATGGTCGCAATGAATGGCCTTACAGTCCTGACCGCCCATGTCCATGACCGTTTTGACCGATGGACCGTACATGAAGTTGGCCCCACGAGCGTGGCAGGCTATTTCAGTAATGGCCTTCTGGGCAAAAGGAACGTTGACCCGGCCGTAACCGGTGCCCACTGTATATTGAATCCGTTTGATGTCCAGCTCAGTATCTTCCAAGGCCCAATACATGGCCCGATTGGCGCTGTCAGGGCTGTTCGATCCGGTACGCATATTCGAGTAGCAATAGAGTTCGCCGTCCACCATTACCACCGTCTGCGTACTGACCGAACCGACATCAACCCCTGCGGTGATAATATCGCCGTCCCTCCAGTCTTTATCAGGGGCCGTCCATCTTGATTCCGTCTATCGCCAATATTCTTCAGCCATCTTATTTCCCTCTCTTATTTGTTGAGACGACTATCTCCATAAAAACTATAACTACTTATTGATCAGCGGCTATCAGCGCCGCGCCCAAGGCCCCAACGAACTCGGGTTCCTCAGGTATGTTTATCTCCTGGCCCAGTTCCCGGTTGAGCGAATCAACAAATCCAACGTTTTTGGCCACTCCGCCGATCAAGACCACCTCAGACTCGATACCGACGCGGCGAACCATGGAGACGATCCGATCGGCAATGGCGTCATGAATGGCCCGGGCCATATCCGGCTTGGGGGTCTTGGCATGGATAAGAGTCACCAGCTCCGATTCGGCAAAGACAGCGCACTGAGCGTTCATGGGAACGGCCTGCGTAGCCTTCAAAGATAAAGGTCCCATCTCTTCAAGACTGACTTCCAGGGCCCTGGCCATGGCCTCAGTAAAGGCCCCGGACCCGGCCGCGCATTTCTCATTGATGGCGAAATCTACCACCTTTCCCTTCTCATTAACCCTGACCGCACGGCCCTCTTCGGCCCCCACGTCAATCACGATCCGCGCGGCCGGGAAGAGACAAACTCCGCCGCGAGCACCCGCTCCCACTTCAGTGGCCGTATCGTTCTTGAATTTGACTTCATTTTTTCCCGCACCGGTAGCTACAACATTTTCGATGTCTATCCATTTAAAACCGGCCTGGTCCATAGCCTCGGCGTAGGCTTTTTCACTGGCCTCGACGGCGTCAATCCCAGCCAGGACCAGACTTTTTCCTAGGATTTGACCGTCTTTCAAAATAACGACTTTAACGGTCTTAGCCCCGCAGTCTATCCCTGCCGTAATCATGAGGTTAATCCTCCTTATCACCTACCAAATTTTAAAGAAAATCCTTAATGATGTCTCTTTTAATATTTCCCCATATCCCTTGCTTCAAGGAAGAACGCGGGTCAATCCCTCAGTTTCTTCAAATCCAGGGTCTCCATGAAGGTATCAATACGCTGGAGGGTCTGGGCCTCATCGAATTCTCTCTCATCGCCCATGTTTCCTTCAAAAATCATGACTGGGAAACCCGCCTCCTGAAGGGCCAGGCGATTCTCAGCGATACCAAGGCTAAGGCCCTCGCATCCCCGATTATAATGAAGTAATACGCCATCAAGTTTGGCCTGCCTGGCAATGGCGATCATCAGATCGCTTTTATACTTCGGGGAGTAGAAATGCTGATATTCCGGCTTTTGCAGGTGCCAGTCCGCCAGCAGCCGGCAGGCTTCCTCCCGGGAACGGGGGCTTTCTTGAGGCATGGGCCGGGGGGTCAAACTGCCTTCCTCCGCGTCATAAACCCACATGCCTTCCAATCCCCAGGTGTAAAGCGACCCGACAGAGACACATCCGAATTTCTCCATATAGCGGAATATCTTTAAGAAGCCCCAAGGCGGTTGTGTATCGGACATGACGCGGCACCGTTCATTAGCCACGGCGGCTATACCCCTTTCGACCCGATCCTTCACGTCTTCGTATAGTTCTTCGTAGAAATCGGCCACCTCTTTCCAGGATTTTTGAAGCGTGGCCAAAACGTAAAGGGAATACATGCTTTTTTCATCCAATGGCGCCGGGATGCTTTCATTAAACTGGCTGATGCGGGCCCACCAATGCGTACTGCGGCAGTCATTCATAACCGCTTCGATGAATTTCTCGTCATCGAAAGTGCGGCCGGTTACTTTTTGCAGCCATCAGATACCGTCCAGAAGCTGACCAGCCACGTAATCAATCTTTTCTTCGGTCATCTCCCCGAACGGTGGGTAAGGGCCTACGGCCACATCCACGCAGTACATGGGTATGTCCCCTTCCAGGTCCCTCACGGTCTGGTACCATTTGGCGTGGCTGCAACAGATATGGTCCTGCCAGATAAAATCCGGCCTGGGAAAGGGCCCGCCGAAGGCGTATTTATTTAAAACGATCGAGCCCCAGTAACTTCTCATATAAGAGCATAGGTCTCTGGCGTAGCCGAGTTTTTCAATGGCTTCCTGGCATTCAGTGGCAAATTTTCGGTTAAAGGCCACGCTTGCTCCGTAGGGCTCGCTGGTAAGGCTGAAAACATCGTCACCCAGACCGGCCGGGACCGCGTCAAAGGTCCAGGCCCCGCCGACCCACCTCAGGCCGCCTTTTTCTTTAGCTTGAGCGTAGTTTCGATAGTACTCCTCTCGAAGCTCCTTGGCCTTGCTCCAAAGCTTCAAAGGCTCGGATTTATATTTGGTCATGATCTTCCCCCACCTGAATTAGATAATAATAATTAATGTAACTAACCTTTTAGAACAAGTCTTCCTCCCAGAGTATTTCGAGAAAGGCTTCAACCCGGACCTTGAACTGGCCGATCGGCACTGTAACATCAAACTCCAGGGTAAGGGTTTTGATGCCATTTTCCTCCAGCGTCTTTTTCAGAATGGGAAAATCCAGTTCATGCGGGTCGCAAAATTTCTGCTGCGCCAGTATGGCTCCAGCGACGTTATATGTCTTGGCCAGATTAAGCGTATGGTCCTTCCGTCTTCTTTCCGGCCAGTCCTTGGTCGGGCAGGGCGGCCTTTGAATATACCGGTCCGCGATTGCCTCGAGCGGATTCCCATCCGTGGCCGTTTGTCCCAGGAAATACCGGCTGCCGGTGCAGTGATCATCAATGACAAAAATGGCATTCAAGGATTCGACCATCTCGATAAAGGCCGTGTCATCGTTCTCGCTACCCAGGATCATCAGACGCGTTTTGTCCTCATTGTCAGAATCTCTATCAGGCAGCTCAGCCAGAACGTCCTCAAGAACACGGCTGTGTTCCTGCTTATCCACCATCTGGCCGGAAAGGACCATATACATGGATTCGAGTCCGGTGGTCTTTGGATTTGGGTCCTGGTGGGTCAGGTAGAATTGTTCCATGAGCCGTCTGTTGTTATTGACGATTTCAATACCTTTCTGCAAGTCATCATCGCTGATAGACCTTCCGGTCCATTTCTCGACTGATTCTTTAAACCGGACCAGTTCAGCGGTAAAAAAAGGCAGGGCTCTAGGACTCTGGATGTGATGAGGCATGGGCAGGTAATAACCGTAAGGTACTGGAATATGCAGCTGCCAACTGGTAAAGGCCTGTCTGATATGAAGGCATGACTGGGAAATCATGATTCCGTCAAGATAATCGAACCGTCCCTTAAGTCCTTGAGCCAGGCAGTCCCGGCAGAAGGGACAATACATGGCAAATATATGGGGTTCGGTAAGACTCTGCGGTTCGTGACTTCCTAATATCCTGACCGGGAGGATGTCGGCCGCATACAGGATCTCTTCCGGAACGTACGTGCAGAAGTAACCCAACACTTTCCCCCCGGTTTTTTCCTTCCAGTTTTTTGCATATTCATGGCGGTTTTCAGTCCATTTCCGAAACATTTCAATTACCCATCCTTTCGCCCCCAGAAGCGTGTTTCAAAGACCCCTCTATGGTCAAAGGGCATAAATATCTATCTGCCCTTCCACTTCGCTTTTCTCTTTTCCAAAAAAGCCTTCAGGCCTTCATTGGCGTCTTCGGTGACCATTAGTTCTTTCATGTATATGTCCTCGATACGCCTCAGCCCATCCTCGACACCCGTATCCCAACCCTCGATCCCAGCCTTTTTAGCCATCCGAAGGACTACTGGTGAATGAGCCCTCATTTTCGCTATAAACGCCTCGGCCTCTTCTTCAAAACTCTCGACCGGAAAGACCCTGTTTATTAAACCGATCTCAAGGGCTTCACGGGAACTAATAGTTTCACCTAAGAGAATTAGTTCAATGGCCTTTTTTTGTCCGATCATTCTTGGAAAAGCCAAGGCGGCAATGGGAGGGAAGACCCCGACCTGTATTTCAGGCTGACCGAACTTGGCCTTTTCCGAGGCCAGAACCATGTCACAGTAAGTGGCCACCTCGCACCCGCCACCCAAGGCCGACCCATTTACCAGGGCCAGGGTTGGCAGGCCCAAAGAATCGAGAAGGCGGAATATTCGGTGAAAAACTTCAATCATCCTGGGTGCCTTGCCATCCATGTGATCTTCCACCTCTACCCCGACGGAAAAGGCCTTCCCCTCGGCCTGGATGACCAGCAGTTTTAGCAAGCTTTTGTCAGCCAGGGATTCCAGGGCCTGATTTATCTCTTCCATCATCTCGATGTTGAGCCAGTTGAGAGGCGGCCGGTTGAGAATCAAACGGGCCAGGTCTTCTTCAAGTTCTAATTTTATGTGCTGATATGGTAACCCCATTAGCCGAACCTCCTATTTGCCGGTGTTTTTTTACCTTGGAATCCATAATGAAAAACAGGCCTTCAAATATTTAAGCCTTGGGTTTGGGCAGAATGGCTTCGGCAAACTCGTCGTCAAAAGTGCGGCCCTCGGCTAAAAGCTGTCTGTATGTTATGTAGTCTATGTTCCTGCTTCCGGTAAGTTCCTGGGTGTTGAAGGCGTTGAAGCCGACATAGGCCTCCGAGTTCATATTAGCCGCCAGATAGTAAATCTGGCTGCTCTTCAAATGATCCCAGAAGAACTTTTTCTTAGTCCGAACGCTTTCGATGGTGTTCATTAGGCAGATGAAAGTGGTATTAGTCAGGGTCCAGACCATCTGGCTGACATATTCGTCCAAAAGGGTCCAATCGGTTTTAAGACCCTTCAGCTCGCTCAGGGCCGCTCGGAACTCTTCTCCTTTTTTAAACTCTCCATAAACGATCTCACCATCCTTTACATACTGGTCGGTGATAACTCGCGGATCTCTGACCCATTCACCTTTTTCGTTTTTCTTAACTGGAATGGCCTTGGTGATCATGCCCAGCCTTTCCGCCTTGTATGCGCTCCACATCTCGTTTGAAACGGCCTGCCACATGGCCTGTTCCATACTGAGGTTCCAAGGCAGAAAATCCGTTGACCCGCCGGTTGGGCTCGAACCATGCCGCGTGCCCACCTGTCCGAAGCCGGCCGTATCCGCGGCCACGGTAAAATCGCAGGCCTGGCCGACCTCCTGGCCCCCGCCGATCCTCATACCGTTGCTGCGGCAGATGACCGGCTTCCGGGCCTTGAGAATGCCGTCAACCATCCCTGAAAACAGGTCCATGTACTGTGAGTATTCAAGGGGCCGTTTGGAATAATATTCGGCATACTCCTTGGTATTGCCGCCGGTGCAAAAGGCACGGTCCCCGACCGCGGTGAAAATGATGGCCACCACGTCCCTTTCCATGGAAGCTTTGTGCATCCCGGCGATGACGCCCTTGCACATCTCAGTGGTGTAAGAATTGTATTGGGCGGCGTTGTTCAAAGTGATCCAGGCAGTATTCAGACCGTCCACGGTCTCGCCGGTGTCCATGTTTATCAAGGGTTTTTTTTCGTAACTAATGCAAGGCGGCTCGGTTCCGAAATGTTCCTCCCCAAACAGTTGATGATCTTTTATTTCATTATCCCTCACAAGCCAATCTAAACTCATTTTAATTTAGCCCAAATCCACTGACATTGTCAGTGGTGGGGTGTGGGGGCGGAGGTCCCACTCTTATAGCGAGCCAACATTGTTGGCGAGATAAAAATATAGATCAGAGATCTTTCCATTTCAGGCAAGACGGAGGACATTGTCCGAAGTCTTACCGCACTCTAAAGCCACCGACAAGGTCGGTGGTAGTTTACTCTCCTCCTTTTGGATGATTTACTAAACTAAAGCTCCAATTACTCCAACCCGCCGGCACGGTACCGGCGTTATAAAATGCGTGGCTGAGATTTTATTCAAAGAAGGCTTCAGCCTTCCATTCCTTGCAATCAGACACCTTTACGATCATTTGTTTTAACTGAGACAACTCGCTTTTAAAACGATCCAGGTCCTTCTCGATGACCATTAACCGGTTCAGCGGCGTCTTGCCTTTGAAGTCCTCCAGCCTTCTCTCCATGCTCTTGATAGCCCTCTCCAGAAGAATCTGTTTTTGTTTCAAACATTCGAGGGCCTTATCTCTGGACAAGGCAAAAATGAAAAAATAACCAAGGTTGGACAGGTCGTGGGTCAGGTTTTTATCCATGAGGGACCTCTCCACCAGAGAGGCCAGCCGCTCACTTCCCCGGGAAGTCATCCTGTAAACCTTCCGCTCAGGCATCAGGCCTTCTCTTTCGGTGTGAGATTTAATCATTTTATTTTGGTGGAGTTTGGCCAAGGTTTTGTAAACCATGGGTGGGCTGATCTTAGCCCAGGAATCCATACGATGAATCTTCACTTCCTGGATAAGCTGATAACCATACATAGGCCGGTCCATAAGAAATCCCATGACCATGAGTTCATATTTCATTCAAATCTGTCCTATGGCTGACTGATTATTCCCAGGAGAAGATTAATCTTCTAATTTCAAATTTTTATTCTAGGTTAAGAGGCAAGGCAGATCGCCAACCATCCGGTCAGGCTCATGATCGCTGACTTTAAATCGGGATACCATCTGTGAAGAAGCAGTCTGACCATCACTAACTAGTTTCTTTGCGACTAATATCCTTTTAACTACAATCCCTGGCTTTGTCAAGTCCTTTTTCTGGAAGGGTGAAGATACTTCTCACGCCAGGAAAGCGGGTTCTGCTTTCTCTGCGTCCTCTGTGTTCTTTGCGGTGAAGCTGTATCCTCGCATGCACGAGCTCTGCTTCTTACCGCGGAGATCGCTAAGACCGCAGAGCTACATCCGCCTCTAATTTTTCCAAATCAAAGCACATGGGCAGATGGCAAAGACTTCTGACAGTCGCTGACGATTAAGTTTAAACCTGATCTCAACCTGCAATCAAACCCGGAGCCGCCTCAGCGGCATAAGGCTTCAGAACTTCGAGGCTTGACTCAAAGGCCTTGACCGCCTTGTCTATCTCTTTTTCGGTCATCGGGGTGGATATAACAAACATGCCTCTGACACCATCATGCCGCATTATAGTATGTTTGCTATATCTTCAATCCTACTGGTAACGAATCCTCGGGTCTAAGAGTCCATAGATCAAATCCACGATGAGATTGATCGTGATAATCAGTGTGGAGATGAAGAGGTTGATTCCCTGGATCACAGGATAATCACGCCAGGTGATGGCGTTTAGAAGATACTTCCCCATACCAGGCAGGACAAAGATTTGCTCCATAATGATGGTGCCTCCGATTAAAAAGGCAAGCTGGAGACCCATGATGCTTACGACCGGTATCAGCGCATTCTTCAGGGCGTGACGGATGATCATAACTCTGACCGAGAGCCCCTTGGCGATGGCTGTTCGGATGTAATCCTCCCGCATGACCTCCAGCATCATCGTTCGAGTCATTCGCATGATGCTGGCCGACATATACAGCGACAGGACCAGGGATGGCACGATGAATTGGGAAATATTACCCAGCGGATTCCGGGTGAAAGGAATATAGTTTGTTGGCGGCACCCATTTAAACAAGATGGCGCCAAAAACCACAATGAGGATGGCGAGCCAGAAGTCGGGTATGGACAGACCACCGATTCCGATGGTTCGTACGATATAATCCAAGGGCTTATCTTGTTTCAAGGCAGAAATCACGCCGAAAAGGATGCCTGTCACAAAGGCCCAGAAAATGGCCATGCAGGCCAACTGAAAGCTGACGGGCAGCCGTCTGGAAAGTTCATTGATAACAGGCTCCCCACTCCAAAGGGAGGTCCCCAGGTCCAGGCTAAAGATGCCTTTTATGTACTTGTAGTACTGTTTGTAGAGCGGCTGGTCCAGCCCGAGCATGGCTCTGATCTCTTCCGTATCGTCAGCAAACCCTTGCTCGAAGACCATCATCTCCACCACGTCTCCTGGTATGAGACGTATGATTAAAAAAATCAGGGAAAAAACTATGAAAAGGGTGGGCAAAACCAGAATGAGCCTTTTGATGATGTATCTTCTCATATTGATGTTCTATCTGGTTGAGAGAGAGGCCGCCTCCCCGATTGAAGTCAGCGGCCTCACCCCGTAATTAATGTTTCTCCATCCAGAGATCCTCTGCAATCAGCACTTGATATTCCTGGTAATAGTGCTTCATGTGCACATAGGGCTGCTGAGCAACATACCGATTCATCGAATACAGGAATGTGACATTGGCGTCTTCCAGAAGCTTGCGCTGAATTTTATGAATTAGGGCTGTGCGTTTCTTTTTGTCAACTTCTTTGTTCTGTTGATCAATTAAATCCCAGATTTCCTTGTCGCACATCTTGTAGTAGGTGGCGTCTCTCCCGTAATAGGGGACGAGCGCTTCTTCCGGGTCAATCCCGCTGGAACCTACGTGCAGTGCCATGTCGTATTTAAAATGGTAGGCCCGGGTGAAGTATTGCGCCATCTCGAGGACCTTCAGGTTGACTTTAATCCCGACCTCTTTGAGCATTTCAATGAGGACCTGAGCTGGTTTGAGCATATAGGGCGCGTTCCAGGTGAGCATCTCGACTGAGAATCCCTTAGGATAGCCAGCCTGGGCCAGGAGCTTTTTAGACTTTTCAGGGTTGTATTCAATTTGATCTTCCAAACCCAGGTGATAAGGCGGAAAGTTGGCGATGTGGGAAATCAAGATATCACCGTGATTGTCGAGAGCCAGCTTCAACAATTTCTTTTTATCAATGGCATGAGAGATGGCTTGCTTGACCCTGATATCATTAAAAGGCGGGGCGAGAGGCTTGTCACAGTCAACCTGTGGGGGCGTTCTTAGCATCCATGAATTCACCCCCGCCTTTTTGGTAATAATAACGTTGGGGACCTCCTTTTTGATTGTTGGAATCTGCCAGTAATATAAGCTTATTACGTCCTGATCTCCAGCGATAAACTGGGCCATAACGGTCGTGGGATCCGGCAGGACCTTCATATGGATCGCATCCAAATAAGGAAGTCCTTTCTTGAAATAGTTTGGATTTTTTACCATGGTCAAATGAGAGCCGCGCACAAATTCCTTGAGTATGAACGGGCCGGTCCCGATGGCCTTCCTTTTCAGGTCTCCGAATTTATCCACCGCCTCCTTGGGTACGATCTTGGTCATGGGGGAAGCTAGGTATTGAATAAAAGCCGGGTAGGGGTCCTTGGTCTTGAAAATGACCGTATATTTGTCCGGTGTTTCAATGGAGGTTAACTTGCCTTCAAAATAGTGGCGTTGTTTGAATTCGGCCTTCTTGCCATACATCCCGCCGGTCCGTTCGATGCTGTACTTCACGTCCGCTGCTGTGCATTCGCGGCCGTTGACCGGGGGGATGTTATGAAAGTGAGCGCCCTTGCGAATTTTGAACTCGTAGGTGAGAGGATCTACCTGCCTCCAACTCTCCGCCAGGTCAGGCAGAACGTCGCTCATATCTTCATTGAAGCGCAGGAGGCCGCTGTAGAGGTTACATGTGATTTGTTGAACAGATGACATGGCATACATAGGAGGGTCTAAAAATTTAGGTTCTTGAACAATGGGCCAGCGAAATGTTCCTCCGTATTGCGGCTCGGCCGCCATACAGACTCCAAGACTGAGAATCAAGGTCAATAATAAACAAATCGTCAATAAACCCACGGACTTAAATGCTTTCATCTTTCCACCTCCCTAGGAAGATAATGTGGTTAAAAAGTTATATAAAAATCACTGCTAAAACTGTCAGTGATTAGGCGTAGAAATCACCCTTTGCTGGCAGACGGTAATCAGGTAATGATTAGGTCGTAAATACCTTGCATCTAATCCGGGGTGATGGCCTTAACAGAGACCCCGCTCCTAACATGGCTATTTTCATCTTATTTTTTTCTTAATTCTAAAAGTTCTCGGGTGTCATCGCAAGTAGCTAGCTCGCGTCCGATGATCCTCGCGATTTCCTTAACCCAAACGGCCTGTTCCCAGCTTCCCTTGGCTAACTCTCCGCCGGGTACGCGAGTATTGTCCTCCAGGCCTATCCGGATATGTCCGCCGCTGATGATGCTCTGGAAGGCGGCCGGAATCTGGTGTGGCCCGACGCCGCAGACACTATAAGTGGCCTTCTCCGGCAGGAGGCCCACCAAGCTGAGCTGTAAGAGTGGATCGAAGACCATACCGCCCAGCACGCCATATACCAGCTGAAAGTGCATGGGTTCTACAAAGACGTCCCCCTGTTTCCTTATAAAAAGGGTGTTATTCAGGCCACCCGGCTCGAACACCTCTATCTCGGGTTTTACGCCGATCTCTTTCATGGCCTTCCCGTATTCCTCAATTTTTTTAACCGGATTTTGGTAAATGAACTCGAAGGCCAGTTCCCCTGTTTTATAATTGCCAAAGGCAAAGTTCATACTATTCACGTTCAAGCTGGCCATATCGGGCTTGAGATCAAGGACGGGGGCGATTCTTTCGTCAGGGTCTGTGCCGGAGCCGGTGGAAATATTTATGACCATTTCCGGACAACGGTCCCGGATGGCCTCGATGACCGGCCTGACGATTTTAAGGTCGGCCGTAGCCATTCCGGTGTCTGGGTTCTTGGCGTGAATGTGAACAATGCTAACCCCCTCCTGGTAACAGCGATAGGACTCCTCGGCAAATTCCTCTGGTGTATAGGGTGTATTGGGGTTGTTCTCCTTAGTTGTGGCTCCTCCGGCCAAAGCAGCAGTAATAATTAGCTTGTCGCTCATCAACATCTCCTTATTTGAAGGTTACTCCCAATGTTTGAGGGTGGTGTTTGCCTTGTTAGCAGTTCTGTTTTACAGGTCCCACTTCTAACTCACAGCATAAAGGCCCCGCCGTTTACATCCAAGGTCACCCCTGTCACGAAAGGCGAATCGAGCAAGTATTCGAAGGCGCGGGCCACATCCTCTACACGGCCAATACGAGACACCTCAACCTTAGCCAGAAGCTCAGCCCTTCGCGCCTCGGAAATGTCCACGAAAATCCCGGCGTCTTCGATGAAAGCCGGTGCAATGGCGTTCACTGTAATGCCGTTAATTCCCAATTCCCGGGCCGCGTACCGAGTCATTCCGACCAGACCAGCCTTTGAGGCCGCGTAATGCGGCCCAACCACGCCTCCACCACGGGCGGCTATGGAGGCCATATTCACGATCCGTCCGAAACTGGATTCAACCATATCCGGAATCACCTCTTTGCTCCAGTAAAAGGCGCCGCTTAAGTTAACCCTAATTGTTTCTTCCCAGTCCTCATTCGAAAGCTCTAAAAAGGACTTTGGAGGCATAATCCCAGCGTTGTTAACCAGGACGTTAACCGGCCCGAGTTCTTCTTTTATATCCTGGTAGTTATTGGAAACCTGGTCCGGATCACCAGCGTTGCCTTTAACTAGGAGTATCTTCTTGTCTTTCCGCCCGATTTTTTCCAGCCGTTTAAAAGCGTCATTAGCGGCAGCTTCGTTGCTGCGATAAGTTAATGCCACAGCAGCCCCGCGTCTGACCAAGACCTTGGCCAGGGCCAGGCCGATGCCGCGCGTCCCTCCGGTTATGACTGCGTTTAGGGGCGGAAGACCCTCATTTTCTGCGTTTTCCTGGATCACGCCTCTTTCCTTATATAAAATTCGTTTTTAAGGCGAACTAGGCGGTAAACGAAATTTTTTTGAGACCGAAAGCCGTTTGCCCGGCCTGGTATCAATTTGGGTTTTCTGCTTCATATAAATTCATGAATCGAAGATCATGGCGAAAAGGCTCCTGCTTTCTAGGATTAAGTTCATCATCACTGACATTAAGGGTGATCTTCTTTTCCGGGATATCCTACTTAAGCAATCAAACCCGGAGCCACATCAGCGGCATAAGGTTTCAAGACTTTGAGGCTTAATTCAAAGGCCTTGACCGCCTTGTCTATCTCTTTTTCGGTCATAGGGGTGGATATAACAAACATGCCTCTTGGGGCCGAAAATATACCGCGGCACATCATGTCAAGGTGGAGTAATGTCTGGAGATCCTGAGATTCAATCATGCCCTTGAAGGTGTCCTGCGCGGTAATAATATTTCTGTCCCCCCAGTGCACCTGGGTCATAGACCCGAGACCGGTGCACTGCCCCTTTATGCCGACGGTTTTAAAGGCCTTGTTGAAGCCCTTTCGCAATTTGTCTCCCAGTCTGTTGATTTTATTGACTGCGTTTTTGTTATAGGCTTTCAAGGCGGCTATACCGGCGGCCATGGTTATATTATTCCCGTTGAACGTGCCTGAATGTCCCATGCGCCTGGGACCCTCGGGAAAAGTCGGATCGAACAGCGCCATGATCTCCGCTCTGCCGCCGAAGGCCCCGACCGGGAACCCGCCGCCAATAATCTTTGCCAGGGCGGTCAGGTCCGGCTCGACATCGGAAATAGCCTGAAGCCCGCCGGTACTGAGGCGAAAGGTCATAACCTCATCAAAGATAAGAAGAGCGTTATATCGGTTGCAAAGGTTTCTAACCCCTTTCAGGTACCCGGGTTGAGGCGGTATCATACCCAGGCTGCCGATCATCGGCTCCATGATGATCGCGGCGATCTTCTCCTTATACTTTTTGAGCAGGGTTTCAAGGGCGTTGAGATCGTTGAAGGGCGCCACCAGGATATCTTTTAAGACGCTTTTCGGTATGCCAGGTCCTTCTAAATGCCTTATAGGCATCCCTTTGGCCGGTGTACCGGGCCGGATATTGACCTCGACCAGGTCATGTGATCCGTGGTAACCCCCATCCATTTTTATGATCATGTCTTTTTGGGTAAAAGCCCTGGCCGCCCTTGTGGCGAAAAGAGTGGCCTCTGTTCCGGAATTGCCATAACGCACCATATCCACGGATGGAATACGTTTGCATAAAAGTTCGGCGTGCTGGTATGTGACCACGGCGGGCGAACAGAGTACGGTCCCCTTTTTCAGCTGCGCCTGAGTGGCTTTGATGATGTCCGCATGGCCGTGACCGTGTATGAGTGAGGTGTAATTGTTAACAAAATCAATGTACCGATTCCCGTCGCAATCATAGAGATAACAGCCCTTTCCTCTCTCCATATAAGCGGGATACGGCGTATAGTAACTTGCATTTCTGGTGTCCCCCCCGGGAAGACGTCTTTTGGCTCTAGCGTCATGCTTCTTAGCCTGTTTGGTGATCCTGGCAAACCGGGCCAGGATGTCCTTTTTAATTTTTTCAGCTCCTTGCTTCTTCATGATAAACCTCCTCTTTTAGGCTGTAATAGTAAAATAAAAAAATCCCTTTTCATAATCCCGGTCTGAAAGTGGTTCTAGGCCGGGATACTTTATGTGCCAATTAAGCTAGGGAGTAAGAAGTACCATACTCTATAAGTTTATAGAGTGTCAAAAGAAATTTTTCTCGAAATCCCGCCTTTTGTAAAATCATTGGTGTTACTCATGTTTTAAACTACACAGGTAAATTTGGTCCCCACTTGACAACTTGGACATGATGGGCATAAATTAAGTGTTGTATGTTTTTATTTAAGTACGCCTGAAAATATCGTTTTGTACGGTCGGGCGGTGAATGCAATCGCCGCCAGGCCGAAAATAAAGAAAATGGAAAAATTAAACGCCGATCAGATAAATGAAGAATAAAAACACTCCCTGGAAAAAGCAATATCGCCGCACGTTCACAGTGCATATCCCATAACGGAATTCGGAATAGTCGCCGGGGCGGACCTCTAAAAAATAAAGCCAAAGATTGAAAGGTAATGGTGATTAATGATAAATCACAGGGGAATCAGCGTGAATTTTCTATGAAATTTGGATACTGCGCTTGTAAAGGCTTGTTGTCGCTTCAAATCGGAGTTCAGATCGTCTTTACCATTATCCCGCTGGGAATATTGACCGCTTACTATGAAAATTGACTTGCAAGGTATAAAAAAATATGGAAATTTAACATTAGAAGGGAAACACAGAAGGGGAAAAGAAATTTAATGGTCATTGATTTAAACAGACCTGGTAACCAGACCCTGCTGGCTTAATCCATATCCAAGGTTAAGGATAGGCCGGACGTAAAGTGTTTTGAAGGAAGAAATATGGCACATAAACCAATGGCATCTGCTGAGAGCCTGGATGACGGCCAGGTTGAGGCCCTGGACTCCAAGCCTATCGAACCTAGTAGTGATTTCCTTAAGAAAGCTGAGGCCGAAAGCGGTGTAAATATATCTGCCTGTTACGGGTGTAAAAAATGCAGCAACGGATGCCCGGTCGCCTTTGCTATGGACCTGCATCCCTATCAGGTGGTGCGCTATGTCCAGCTTGGCATGGTGGATCAGCTCAAAGACTGTGAAACGATTTGGGTCTGCTCCTCCTGCCAGACTTGTGTCACTCGCTGTCCCAATGATGTAGACCTGCCCAGGATGATGGACTATCTTAAGGAAACCGTGGCCCGTGAGAGGCGTCCGGTCAGTCAGAAGAGGGTCCTTCAGTTTCACCAGATTTTTATGAGCGAGATCAAGACCTGGGGCCGGGTTTTTGAAGGTTCACTCATGACCCGTTATATGTTCAAAAGCGGTGATTTTACCGATCCGAAAAAGGCCGTCAAGGACGCCCGGTTAGGCTGGGCCATGTTCAAGCGGGGGCGGTTAAGGCTTCTGCCAGACAGAAACAAAGACCGGAAGTGGCTCAAAGAGTTATTTCGAGAAGAAGGGAAATCGTCGTGAAAGAAGTCAGTTACTATCCCGGTTGCTCTTTGATGGGATCGGCCCGGGATTACTTTGACTCCATAGCCGTAGCGGCCGACCTCCTTGATATTAAGCTCGTCGAGCTCCCGGACTGGAACTGCTGCGGGGCCTCGTCCGGCCACAGCCTCAATCACCGCATTACCCTCAACCTGGCCGCCAGGAACCTGGGCCTGAGCCTAGACTTGCCTCAGCCCCTGGTTGTGCCTTGCGCGCTCTGCTATAACCGTCTCAAGGTCGCCCAGGCCGAGTTGATCAAGGGCCACAGTCTCGTTATTCCTGAAATCGCCCGTCTCGGGACCGATTACGAGCGTGTGGAGGTGGTGGAACTGAATACCTATCTTACCAGCCCGGAATTTATTGAACTGGCTGAAGCAAAAAAGGTCCTTGATCTGGAAGGGCTTAAACCGGTCTGCTATTACGGCTGTCAGGGTCAAAGACCGCCCAAGATAACCGGGCATCCGGACTATGAGAACCCCATGGGGCTGGATAATCTTCTGGCCGCCCTTGGAGCCGATGTTAAGGATTGGTCCTTTAAGACCGACTGCTGCGGGGCTTCCCATGCCATAGCCCGACCGGATATCCATTTCGAAATGGTCACCGACTTGTATCGCCGGGCTATTGAGGCCGGGGCCAACTGCTTTGTCACCGGCTGCCAGATGTGTCAGAGCAACCTGGACCTGAATCAGAAAGAGATAGCGGCCGAGATGGGCCAGGAGATTTACCTGCCGGTCTTCTACTTCACCGAGCTTATGGGATTGGCTCTGGGCAAAAATGATGCGCCTGTCTGGCTGCGGCGGCACATGGTCAGTCCCAAGGCTTTGTTGAGTGAGATAAATTTGTCCAAAGACATTCAGGAACGTTTATGACTGAGCACATAGATAAAACAGAGGAAAAACTTTCCGGAGCCGTCATGGTGGTCGGTGGCGGGATTGCGGGAATACAGGCCGCCTTGGACCTGGGTGAACAGGGTTTTTACGTTTACCTAGTCGAAGGTTCACCTTCCATCGGCGGCCGGATGTCCATGCTGGACAAAACCTTCCCGACCAATGACTGTTCCACCTGCATGATTTCACCCAAGCTGGTTGAGATAGCTCGTCATAATAATATCGAAATCCTGACCCTGGCCAAACTGACCGAGCTGACCGGAGAGCCAGGCCGGTTTCAGGCTACGGTGAGGATAGAGCCGCGGTATGTTGACCCGAGTAAATGTGTTGGCTGCGGGATATGTGCCGATAAGTGTCCTAAAAAGGTTCCGGATGAATTCAACCAGGGTCTATCTCTACGCAAAGCAGCCTTTCTTCGATATCCCCAGGCCGTTCCTTTAATCTATTCCATAGACGAGGATAATTGCATCTATTTTCTTAAGGGACGATGCCGGGCGTGCGAAAAATTCTGCCAGAGCGACGCCATTGACTTCAATCAAAAGGAACGAATCATAACCCTGGACATAGGCGCTGTAATCCTGGCGCCGGGTTATGACGTGGTTCATGGCAGTGTTCGCCCGGAATTGGGTTACGGCCGCTATGCCAATGTCCTGAGCAGTCTGGAATTCGAACGCGTCCTCTCCGCCACCGGTCCCACGACCGGGAAAATCGAGAGGCCTTCGGATGACGGTATCCCCAAAAGAATAGCCTGGATACAGTGCGTCGGTTCCAGGGACCCTTCCCTGGGACGTGACTACTGCTCTTATGTCTGCTGTATGTACGCCGCCAAGCAGGCTATCCTGGCTAAAGAGCATGTGGAAGGGCTGGATGTAACCATCTTCCACATGGACGTCCGTGCTCAAGGTAAAGGCTTTGACCGGTATTACGAACGGGCCAAGGATCAGCACGGGGTACGGTATGTCCGGTCCATGATCTCGCGCGTTATCGAGGACCCGGCCACCCAGAATCTTAAGATTCAGTATTTGGATGAGACCGACCGGGAAGTAAAAGAGACCTTTGACATGGTCATTCTTTCTCTGGGCATGGAACCCAGGGCCGCCGCCCGGGACCTAGTTGAGGCCCTAGGCGTGGAGACGGATCGGTTCGGTTTCGCGGCCATGCAAGGACTCAACCCTTTACGAACCAGCCGTGAAGGCGTTTTCGCCTGCGGTGTCTTTCAGGCTCCCCGTGACATACCCGATACGGTGATGCAGGCGAGCGGGGCCGCGGCCGAGGTGGCCGCCGTTCTGGCAGAAGCCCGCGGCTCTGAAGTCATTCTGCCTGAGATGCCTCAGGAGCGGGACGTTTCAGGTGAGCCGCCGCGGATTGGGGTCTTTATCTGCCACTGCGGGACCAACATTGCCGGGGTGGTAGATGTTCCGGACGCGGTCGAGTTTGCCAAGGAGCTGCCTTATGTCGAATATGCTGAGAACCTCCTCTTTGCGTGCGCCACGGACTCTCATGAAAAGATTGCCAGCCTCATCAAGGAACATAACCTGAATCGGGTCGTGGTCGCCTCCTGCTCGCCCCGGACTCATGAGGCCCTTTTTCAACATACCCTGCGTCAGGCAGGACTTAATCCCTACCTTTTCGAACTGGCTAATATTCGCGATCAATGCTCCTGGGTCCACGCTCAGGATCCAGAAGCCGCCACGGCCAAGGCCAAAGAGTTGATCAAGATGTCGGTGGCCCGGGCGGCCCTGCTCCAGCCCCTGCATAAGCTTCCAGTGGAGGTGAAACAATCCGCCCTGATTATCGGCGGCGGCGTGGCTGGCATGACAGCGGCCTTAAGCCTGGCCGAGCAGGGGTTCCCGGCGCACCTGGTCGAAAGAACCGACGAACTCGGGGGTATTGCCAGAAGGCTGACCCGAACCCTGGAAGGCTTCGATGTGCCATCCTTTCTGGCGGAGCTTAAGGAAAAGGTTCTGAAACACAACCTGATAGAGGTTCACCTCGGCGCCGAAGTCGCCTCGATCTCCGGCCACGTCGGTCAATTTGCCTCGGAGCTGAAAACCAAAGGCGATGCGGTGACGGTTCAGCACGGCGCTTTTATCGTAACCACCGGCGGTCAGGAGTACCAGCCGACAGAATACCTGGCCGGACAGGATGACCGCGTTCTGACGCAGCTGGCTCTTAATGAAGCCCTTTATAATGACCCGGATGCCCTGGCCGGGGTGTCAGATGTGGTGATGATCCAGTGTGTGGGTTCCCGTGACGATGAGCATCCATACTGCAGCCGCATCTGCTGCTCCGCCGCCGTGGCCAACGCCCTGCGAATCAAAGAACTCAACCCTGAAGTCGAGGTGACGATCCTCTTTCGGGACATGCGCACCTTCTCCCTCAAGGAGCTCTATTACCGGGAGGCCCGGGATAAGGGCGTCCGTTTTATTCGTTATGAACCGGATCAGCCCCCGGAGGTTGCTTCCGGGAGCCACGGTCTTAAGATCATGGTGTTTGACCAAATTTTGAGGGCGCCGATTGCCTTGCGCGCCGACCGGCTCGTGCTCTCGGCCGCGGTTAGACCCCAGGAGGATGCGCATCGCCTGACCGAGACCTTGAAAGTTGATCTTGACACTGATGGCTTTTTTATGGAGGCCCATCTCAAGTTAAGGCCGGTGGACTTTACCAACAGCGGCTTTTTCATGGCCGGGCTGGCTCACGGCCCCAAGTTCCTGGAGGAGTCTGTGGCCCAGGCCAAAGCGGCCGCGGCCAAGGCGGCCATCGTTTTGGCTAAAGCCACGATTGAGGTTGGGGGGATGGTGGCCGTGGTGGACCCGAGTAAGTGCGCCGTCTGCCTCACCTGCGTGCGCACCTGTCCTTACGGCGTGCCGCGCATCGGGCCTCACGATCACGCCGAGATCGAGCCCGCCCTGTGCCAGGGCTGCGGGGCCTGCGTCTCCGAATGCCCAGGCAAGGCCATCAGCCTTCAGCATGCGACCGATGAACAGATTTTGGCCAAGACCCACGTCTTGACCGCCTGATTGCCCTGTAATTCCCCCTAAGCCCCCTTTCAAAAATCAGGGGACATCTATATCTGTTCCTCCGCCCTCTTTAGTTGAGGCTCCTTTAAAAATAGGCCGGTTTTGAAAGTACATTCCCGATAAAATAATCTTTGACAAAACAGTCCAAAATAGATCATATTAATTAAGGTAGTTATATTTTAGGTCATCCAAAAATTACAGCACTAATCTAAAACAAGAGGGAGCGAAAATGGCCAGAATAAAAATTAAGGATTTGCCAAAGGACCAGAAAATAGGGGTTTTTATTTAACCGCAAGTTACAGCGATGGTGAGTCCCAGGACAAGGACCATAAAGACTGGCTGGGGGCAGTTTATCAACCCATCCACAAAACCTGAAGAGGCACCGGATCATTAAGATAAGGAGGTAAAGAGGGTTAAATTTGGTTCTATCTCTAATCTTTCCCTGAACAAATGGCCTTAAGTTGAATCAAGGGGGCGCTATACTAATTTTCTGTTGTTTTTAAATGTCAAAAAATTAGTAGCAGAATGCAGAATGTGCTGGCACCATTAATTAAGGGCATGGATTCTATTCGATACGCAAAGTGCACTCCACGTGGCTAAGGTTACAGCGATGCAAACCCAACCGAAGCCGTCGATCACGGCCCTTCTTTCTTCTCCAACCTGGCCAGCTCCTCGATTTCAGCCACCACATCGTCAATAAGTGGGCCAAGTGTCTCCTCTGAAAAATCAAACTTGATTCCAGCGGCCGTGAAAAGTTCCAGAAGCGGCCTGCTCCCGCCCAGGGCCAGTCCGGCCTTATAATCAGCAATGGTCTTCTTCAGGTCTGACTTGGCCTTTCGCCAGATTTGCAAGGCCCCCAGTTGGGCGATGCCATACTCGATATAATAAAATGGAACCTCGAAGAGATGCAGCTGGCGCTGCCAGGCGGTTTTCAAGCCCTCCTCATAGCCGGAATAGTCCACATCGCCCCCGAATCTCTCCATCAGGGCCAGCCAGCAGTCGGTCCGTTCTTGAGTCGAATGTCCTGGATGTGAATAAAGCCAGTGCTGAAAGGCGTCAATGGTTGCAATCCAGGGGAAGAGGAAGAGCAGGTCTTCGAGATTTTTTTTGCGCGCCCGGGCGGCCTCGGCCTGGTTGTAAAACTCCTCCAGGTAGTTCGAGGCAATCAATTCCATACCCATGGAGGCCACCTCGCAGAATTCCATGGGCGCGTGCCTGTAATGGAGAAGCGGCTCCTCCCGTGACGCAAATGAATGGAAGGCATGCCCGCCTTCATGCAGCAGGGTGTACACGTCCCGGTTGAGTCCGGCGGCGTTCATGAAGATAAAAGGCAGCCGAACCTCCTCCAGCGCGGACTGATACCCCCCCGGCGCCTTGCCTTTATGGCTGGCAAGGTCCAGTAGGCCGTCATCTTTCATCTTTTCAAAGATCTTTCCGAGGTCAGGATCAACCTTTTCAAATATCTTCACGCAGCCTGAGGACAGCTCTTCTGGATTGGAAAATGGCTTGAGAGGAGGGCGGCTGTAAGGGTCAACCGCGAGGTCGTAAGGGCGGAGCGTACTCAGGCCCAGGGTCTTCCTCTGCCTCCCGAGCGATTC
Organism: Deltaproteobacteria bacterium; assembly: GCA_019308995.1. Lineage (NCBI taxonomy): Bacteria > Pseudomonadati > Myxococcota > Myxococcia > Deltaproteobacteria bacterium. The sequence goes on from JAFDHD010000030.1 coordinate 30,829, forward strand.
ATTATACGCGGGCATGACGCACTTCTCCACGGCGTCATGGAACCTTAAACAATCTTGAGGCGTGTAATCAAAGCGTTCCAATTCTTTGAAACGAAATTCAATGTAATTGTCAAAGCCGGCGTTTTCAGCCGCCTGCTGTCGGAGCCCGAGCATTTTGTCGTAAAGGTTGTTCAGTTTATCTGCATCCTGAAGCCTTCTTTCGCTCACCAGTTCCCACGACTGCCTGCGGATATCCCGGTCCGGCTCCTCAAGAAAGACGAGCATCTGCTGCAGGGTCCTTTCCTGATCTTGAAATTCAACCGTCATGGCTCCCTGAATACTCATATATTCCTGAGATAACTTGGCCAGTTCGGTCTGGAGCGGTACGTTTTCTTCACGGAAGATCTCGAGATGATTTCTAATATCCCGGATCAATATCTCGTATTTGAATTGGTCCAGCTCTCTCAGATGAGGGTTGTTTATAAATTTATTATCGAGTTCATTCCCCCGCGTCTTCATCCCAGGCTCGATATGTTCCACGAAGTGCATGTATGCCTTCTTGATCTCTTCGTCATCCGTGGCGCATGTCATGGCGATGTACCGCCTGGAGCCTTCTTCACCCAGAGCGGCCTGGAGTTCACTTAAGTCAAGCAGCCATTTTACCAGTTCTGAAACCGAGCCCGGCTCCCGGTCAAGAAGGTCCTGGTAGAAAGGCTCGATTTTCCCCCAATCCGCCAGATCAATCTCCTCGGGCAGAAAACGGCGTGGAAATTCCGAGGCGGGCCTTTTTATCTCAGAAACCTTGTTCGTAGAAACTTTTCCCATGGCTTACCTTCTTTCATTTGTGCTCACAGCCTAAAGATCATGCCTGGCCACAATCGGCATCTTCCGGCCAATCCCGAAGGCCTTTGATGTGACCTTCAGGCCAGGGGCGGCCTGCTTTCGTTTGAACTCGTTGCGGTTCATGGTTTTGATAACCCACTTTACCATGTCGAGGTCAAGGCCCTGATCAACGATGCGCTCGATGGAATATCCTTCCTCGATGTAATAAAACAACATCTGATCCAGGAGTTCATAAGGCGGAAGGGTATCCTCGTCCCGCTGATTGGGCTTCAATTCTGCGGAGGGCGCTTTTTCAATGCACCGGCGGGGAATGACCTCGGACTTTTGGTTAATAAAGTGCGCCAGCTCATAGACCATGGTTTTAGGAACGTCGGAAATAACTCCCAGCCCGCCGCACATATCGCCGTACAGGGTGCAGTAGCCCAGAGCCAGTTCGCTTTTATTTCCGGTCGCAAGCACGAAGTAGCCAAACTTGTTGGAAAAGGCCATCAGGATATTGCCTCGTATTCTGGCCTGGATGTTCTCTTCAGTCACGTCCGGTGCCCTGCCTGAGAAATGTTCTTCCCAGCTATCGAGATAGGATTCAAATATACTACCAATCGGAATGATCTTGATTTCCACTCCCAGGTTGGCGGCCAGTTGCTCTGCATCCTCCATACTCTCCCTGGAGGAATACTGAGAAGGCATGGACAGACTGAGGACGTTTTCCGGCCCCAGCGCCTCTGCGGCCAGACACAGCGTGACCGCTGAGTCAATACCACCGGAAAGGCCGACAATGGCCTTGGAAAATCCGCTTTTTATTACATAGTCCCGCGTACCCAAGGCCAGGGCCTCATATACAGACTGGATTCTATCCAGGGGCGCAAATCCCCTGGTCATGGCCTCACCATTCATGTCTATCGTCTCCACATGCTCTTTAAAAGCAGGAAAGACGCTCAGGGGCTCTCCTTCATGGTTAAGGCAGAAGCTGCGGCCGTCAAAGATGAGTTCGTCATTCCCGCCGACCTGGTTAACATAAACAAGCGGAACCTTCAGTTTGAGGACATGGTTGCGCATAACACGGTACCTGACTTCTTCTTTACCTAGCTCAAACGGTGAGGCCGAGATATTGATCAGCAGGGTGGCGCCTTTCTGAATCAGAACCTCAACTGGATTTAAAGAATAGAATTTTCCCGGCGCCCATAATTCAGGGTCAGTCCACGCATCTTCGCAAACAGTTATACCAAGTCTTTCATCCTTGAAAGTAACAGGTTCGATCTCCTTTGCTGGATCAAAGTACCGCGCCTCATCAAAAACATCATAAGTCGGCAGCAGGCTCTTGGGCTGCTGAAAAACGATCTTTCCCCGATGAATCAGTAAGGCGGAATTGTAAAGCCCTTTCCCGGCCTCCCCTTCCCAGGGTTGAGCCGATCCGATCAGGATACCCGTTTCAGGGTACTGACCGGAAACCCTTATCAGTTCAGCCACGGCCTTTTGTTCCTGCCCAATAAACCAGTCACGCTCCACCAAATCCTGAGGCGGATAGCCCACCAGGAATAATTCAGGAAAGATCAGTAAATCCGGGTGATCCTGTTTGGATTGAGATAATGCCTTTTTCGCCTTGGCGAGATTACCCGTGATATCTCCGACAATCGGGTTCAGCTGGGCCAAAGAAACTTTCATGGCGCTGCTTCCCTTTCAATATATTTTGATCTTGAAATATTATCCACATTGCCGTCTGTTGTCGAGTTTTCTTTTGAGAGAAGTTACAACCCCCCTGCTGCGCTGGCAATGCTCATGAATAGTTTTTATAAATTAAATTATTGGGAAAATTCCTTAAAGAGACCTCGTATTGAAAGCAGACTTCATTTGTGATATGTCTCAATTAAAGTGGGGAATGACTCTCAGATGCGTGACTCAAGAAAAATACATTTCCTTTTGCCATGGATAATTCTTCTTTTTTTGGCCGGGCCAACCTGGGCCTATGAGGTTCTTGATGACCTAGAGGTCGCCTTCGAAGCGCATGTCAGCAACGATTTCGATGAGGCCATCAAGCTTTACACCAAAATCATCGAAACAGATACCCTGAACCGCAAGAACTTATCAGTTCTGTATCTCCTGAGAGGAGAGGCCTGGGCCGAACAGGGTGACTGCAATCATGCCATCGAGGATTTCACAGAAGCGATCAGGCTGAGACCGGAGTATGCCCATGCCTACTATTTCCGGGGTGATTGTCACACATATAAGGGTGAGTATAAAAAGGCGTGGCGCGATATCGAAAAAGCCATCCACATAAGACCGGATAAGGAGCTGTACCGGGAGACCTGGACCTTACTGGCCTCTTTAATGGGCAAGGAGGAAGAGGAGTTCATGGCGGCGGCCCCATTCGCGCCAGCTCGAAAATCATTGAAAATTCCAGCTAAAGCCAGATCGAGCTGGAAGTCAGCCATCCCCGATTTTTTTCGCTCCCCCTGGTCATATATAAAAACAATCAGGCAGCAACGAAGCAGGGAATAAAACCCCTGAGGCATGGGGGTGCGAGACAGGAAGGCCTTTGAAGAAAAAAATCGGGTCAGGACCTCGGCCCACGCCTGAAACGCCGGTTTCCGACTCTAGTTAACTCACCTAACCAGGTCAGGGTGTCTGGGGGGAGAAGCCAGGACGGCGCAGACAAGCCCCACGACACTGAAGCCGGTTATGATCGCAAAGGCCGGGAAGTAGGTTCCCATGGCATCATTGATCGCCCCGGCCATGACCGGGCCCAGGGCCTGAGCGATAATGGCCAGGGGAAACATCAGGCCCAGGATCTGGGTATAATGAAGACGTCCATAGTATGCGCCGATGAAGGTCGGCAGGGCTGTAACCAATGCCCCATAGCTGACGCCAAAGAGCGCAGAGTAGATATAGATTAGGAACAAGCTCCTGGCGGAAAGCAGAATAAACAGCGCTATCGCCTGTACCACAAAGCAGACAACCGCTAAAAGCCTCACTTCAAATCTAACCCCTAACAGGCCAAAGGCCAGCCGCCCGAAGATACTCATTCCCGGAACAAGGGCCAGAGCCGTGGCCGCTATCATGGGTGAAAAACCAATATCCTTGAGATAAGCCGCCTGGTGGGCTGCCACCGTGCCGATGGCCAGGAAGTTGGCGGCACACCAGATTGTGATTAACCAGAAGACGTGGTTTCGTACGGCCTGCCCGATTCGCCAGTCCACAGGGCTTTGATAAACCCGGGAGACATGACCGGCCTCCTCTTGGATCTCACTGGCCGATACGTTCGATATACCGTCCGCCGCCTGTCCCATGTCCTCCGGCCTGTTCCTGATCAGAATCAGGCCCCCGATGAGTGCCGCGCCAATGAGTTGTATCATTGCCAGGATCAGCCAGGCCATCTGCAAACCGAAACTGGCAATCAGCCAGGCCGTCAGGGGCGGGAAGGCAAAGCCGCCTAAACCTCCGGCAGATGTGACAATCCCCATGCCTAGTGATCGCCTCCGGACGAACCAGTTGTTGACGACCGTGGTACAGGCCAAATACAGTCCAAAACCGGCTCCCAGGCCTGTCAGGACCCCGTAAAACAGGTAGATCTGCCATACTCGTGTTGCCATGGACATTCCGAACAGGCCGAAGGCGGCAAGCAGATTGCCGCAGACAATGTTCGTCCTGGGTCCGAATCTGGCGATCGAGGCCCCGATGATTGGACCGGGCAGCCCAAAAGCCAGCATCGCCACAGAGAGCGCGCCTCCGACCACGGCTCGGCTCCAGCCGTACTCATGACACATGGCTGGAAGAAAAACCCCGTATGAGTAAAAGAAGGTGCCGCTGGCGGTGAAGTACACCAGCGTCGCCCCGGCCAGCGCCACCCAGCCGTAAAAACCGGGGTTCTTATGAGCAGCCTCAGTGTTTCCAGTCATATGCGCCTTCCTTCATGCTTGGCAGCCTGACCTGCTTTTTAAACCAGCCTGAGTCAGGGGATTATCCTTCATTCATTAAATTCATAGCGATTGTCATAATTATTTTCCTTTTGGGTTCCTGGTATCAGAATCCAGGGTCAATCAGGTCGTCTGGTTTCCCTACAACTTCCCGACATTCGGACCATTATAGATACCAGTTTGGTATGCACAGGAGGTGCCTCTTATATGATTATCAATCTCAGACCTTTTCAATCGGAACGTATTTTTGCCATCCGCTCTAAAAAGCTCGTCGGAATTGCGCCGCCACAGACCGGCCGGCGCTCCGGAGATAAAAACATGGTTTGACAACCCACAGATTTTTTCAAAGAACCAATTTTTTAATCCTGGTTGACTTCCTGATTTTCTGTTTTAAAGTTACAAGTTATTTCTCGGCAATCTTTAAAACCTTCTTCAGGAACTGGCCGGTATAGGACTGGTTCATGCAGGCCACCTCCTCTGGCGTGCCGAAGGCAATGACCCGGCCGCCTAAATCCCCTCCCTCGGGTCCGAGGTCAATGATATGGTCAGCGCATTTAATCACGTCCAGGTTGTGTTCTATAATGACGACGGTATTGCCTTGATCCACCAGCCGGTTAAGAACATTAAGGAGTTTTTTAATGTCATCAAAATGCAGGCCGGTGGTCGGTTCGTCCAGAATGTACAGGGTCCGGCCGGTGCTGCGCTTGGAAAGCTCCCGGCTGAGCTTGATGCGCTGAGCCTCGCCGCCGGAAAGCGTTGTGGCCGGCTGCCCTAATTTGATATAACCCAGCCCCACATCTCTGATAGTGGTCAGCTTGTTCTTGACGGCCGGGATGTTTTTGAAAAACTCCCAGGCCTCGTTAACGGTCATATCCAGGACATCAGCGATGGAGGCGCCACGGTAAAGGATTTCCAGGGTATCGCGGTTGTATCGGCTTCCCTTACAGACCTCGCAGGTGACATAAACATCGGGCAGGAAATGCATCTCGATCTTGATGATCCCATCGCCCTGACAGGCTTCACACCGCCCGCCCTTAACATTGAAAGAGAATCTCCCGGGTTTGTACCCTCTAGCCTTTGCGGTGGGAAGCCGGGCGAAGAGATCACGGATAAAAGTAAAGACACCGGTATAGGTTGCCGGGTTGGAGCGAGGAGTTCGACCGATGGGGCTCTGATCAATATCAATAACCTTGTCAATATACTCAAGACCCCTAATTTTTTCGACCTTCCCGGCTCTGTCCTTGGAGCGGTAAAGGTGCTGGGCCAGGGTTTTGTATAGGGTTTCGACGACCAGGGTGGATTTGCCTGAACCGGAGACACCGGTGACACAGGTCAAGGTGCCCAGGGGTATATGAACGTCAATATTCTGGAGGTTGTGTTCCGAGGCTTTCTTGAGGATGATTTCACCGTTATCTGACTGGCGTCTTTTTGCCGGGATCATGATTTTTTGACGTCCTGAAAGATACTGTCCGGTCAGGGATTCTTTACTTTTAAGCAGCTTTTTTGGTGAACCGGTAAAAACAATCTCACCGCCCTTTATCCCGGCCCCGGGCCCCATATCCAGGACATGGTCAGCCGCCAGGATGGTTTCAGCGTCATGCTCAACGATCAGGACGGTGTTGCCCAGGTCACGCATCCTTTTCAAGGTGCTCAGCAGGCGCATGTTATCGCGCTGATGCAGGCCGATGGATGGTTCGTCCAGGATATAGATCACCCCGACCAGCCGGGAGCCGATCTGCGTCGCCAGGCGGATGCGTTGCCCTTCACCGCCGGACAGGCTGGCTGAGGCGCGGTCAATGGTCAAATAATCCAGGCCGACATTGGTCAGGAACTCCAGGCGTTCCCGGATCTCTTTTATGACGCGGCGTGCAATCTCCATTTCCCGGTCTGAAAGTATCAGTTCTTCAAAGAACTTACGTGCCTCAGTCACCGAGAAGCCGGTGACCTGGCTGATGTTCAGCCCGCCAACCTTTATGGCCAGACTTTCCCGGCGCAGCCTGGCCCCCTTGCATTTCGGACAGGGCTGATAGTTCATGTATTGCTCAATCTCCTCGCGGATGCGGGCTGAACTCGTCTCGCGGTAACGCCTTTCCAGCCTGGTGATAATCCCTTCAAAAGGACGCCGGAAAAAATAGCGGCGGTCATCCCTCTCGAAGTAAAAACGGATTTCTTCATCGTCTGAGCCGTAAAGTAAAACCTTCTTGACCTGATTCGGAAGCTTCTTAAAGGGAGTATAGATATCAAATGAGTAATGATCGGCCAGAGCGTCCATGAGCTGAAAGAAGTAAACCGAAGAGGTATTAGAATGGGGCGCTAACGCCCCTTCTCGCACGGATAACTCCGGATTGGGGACAATCAGTTCCGGATCGAAATACATCTTTGTGCCTAACCCGTCACAGGTCGGGCAGGCCCCCTGGGGATTGTTAAAGGAGAACATCTGGGGTGTCACTTCAGGGTAGCTGATGCCGCAAACATCACAGGCCAGATGCTCGCTAAAAAAAAGCTCCTCCTGACCGACAACGGCAGCCAGCACCGTGCCTCCTGAGGTGCGTAGCGCCAGCTCGACCGAATCGGTCAGCCGCCGGCTCACCCCTTCTTTAACTACCAGCCGGTCCACAACCAGCTCCAGGTTATGCTTTTTCTTTTTGTCCAGCTTGATCTCTTCGCTCAGGTCACGAATCTCCCCATTGACACGAACCCGAAGGAATCCATCCTTACGGAGCTGATCCAGTAGCTTGGCATGCTCACCCTTGCGTCCCGCGACCAGAGGCGCCATGATCATCACCCTGGAGCCCTCTTTCAAGGTTGAAACCTGGTCCACGATTTCTTGAACGGTCTGCGAGGTGATCTCGCGGCCGCAGTTATAACAATGGGGATGACCGACCCGGGCGAAAAGCAGACGCAGGTAGTCGTAAATTTCGGTGACCGTGCCCACGGTCGAGCGCGGGTTCTTGCTGGCTGTCTTCTGTTCGATGGAGATGGCCGGGGAGAGGCCCTCGATGAAGTCCACATCCGGTTTGTCCATCTGTTCCAAAAACTGCCGGGCATAGGCCGAAAGGGATTCCACATAGCGGCGCTGGCCTTCGGCGTAAATGGTGTCAAAGGCCAGGGTAGATTTACCAGAGCCGGACAATCCAGTGATAACGACCAGGGCATTCCTGGGGATATCCACATTAATATTCTTGAGGTTGTGCTCCCTGGCGCCGCGGATAATAATCTGATCCTGCGGCTCAGCTTGTATGGAACCAGTTCGAGGCACCCGGTTTTTCAAACCTCCTTTACTTAACCCCAATCGAATTTTTAAGTATGCCACCCCAATGGGTCTATTTCAAGGCAAATGAATGAGGCCGAATTAGATTATTTAGGAAAGCGCGAGCTTCCAAATCTATGGTTTCAAGTAAATGGAGGTATGACTTTAAATATTTTTTTTGGGGTTCAAGCCTATGTAGGAGTTGAACAGTTTTATTTAGCCGGCGGAGCCGGTTTAGACGCGGGCCACGTCCTATTCTTCGTCCTCGTCTTCGTAATCATCTTCATAGTCGTCATCTGGATACACATACTGAGGCGGAGAATCGCCACGTTTTTCAAGCATATGGGGGTAGCGGCGGCTTTTTTCCGGAGTCTCGTCGGTCTGCTCAACCTTGATTTCATGCCACCAACTGTCCCCGAAATCGAACAAATAATGAAAGGTCTGACCAGGTTTCAAATCAAGACTGCTGATCCGAGTCTTGGCCGCGTTCTTAATCGGTTTACCACCCCAAGAGGCAAGTTCTTCTGGGCCATCGGGAGAGGTATACTCGGAAGCATCGCGGATTCTCGCCCGCCCCTTGGCTCCAGGCTTGGGGAAGTAAAAGGAATAGAGATGAGGATCGAATCGGTCAAAGGCCTCGAAAATGGCCTGGTGCAGATGGTCTAGTGTTTGGTCAGAGCCCACGGCGATCCTTCGCCAGATTCTCTTCTCGTCTTGTAATGCCACTTTAAAAGTAAAAATCTCACGCTTCATGTCAAAGTCCTCCTGGAAAAAAGCAATGAGTCAGGCTCATATTTGTACCCGCTTCATTATTTCTATTATTCAATTTGAACAAGAAGGCCAACCGTTATAAGAATATACAAACATGGCTGGCTGGTCAAGAAACCCTGCAGGCGTCCTGGCAAAGCTCTTGCATGTATATTTGGAAGAGATCTTTAAGGAAATTTTTAAGCCATAAGTTATGTCTCTTTCCGATATCCACCATCTGGGACTTTTCTGGCCTTTCAAAGGCCAGGATAAGATCAAGACGCACTCCTCTGCCTTAAAAATGACCTCGTTTGAGGAGGTATTGGCCCGGATCAGGCTGCTTGAGGGGAAAACCAAGCCCTCATCTCCACAAAAAAAGCAGGAATTAGAAGCAATCAGGACCCTGGCGGCGATTCATCGCCTCCAGATGAACCTGACCCTTCTTCAGGACTTGAGCGACACTTCTACCAGAGATGCCTCGGGTTTAATCCCCTTAAATTGGGTCGGTTCAGCATGGTGGCTCCATCTGGTCGAACTTATCAAGCCTTTGGAGGAGGCCTCGGCTTCCATGAGTCCGGAGGATACAGCCTCTGTTAAAGGCGAGACTTCACTGACTGAGTCCCAGGCGTCAGTTCTTAAGCTTTCAGGACAGGATTTTGACGCCCTGATCGAACAGGCGGCCAGGAGAAACGATCTGGATTCCAACCTGGTCAGGGCTGTTATAAAGGCTGAGTCTGATTTTAATCCCATGACCGAGTCAAAGAAAGGCGCCAGGGGGCTGATGCAACTCATGCCCGGCACCGCCAGGGAGCTGGGCGTGATGGATACCTTTGATCCAGTCCAGAATATTGAGGGCGGGTGCCGTTACCTGAGACAGATGCTCGACCGATACTCCGGAGATCTGAGCCAAGCCCTGGCCGCCTATAACTGGGGACCCGGCAATCTGGATCGCTCGCAAGGCTCCCTGCCTGAAGAAACCCGGACCTACCTCAAGCGCGTCCAACGCTTCTTCCGACAATTCACCGCTGTGGCCAAAGCCTAGTTTTTTTTAGTGACCGCTTATTTTATGAAACGGATTCCTCCGCATCATTAACTATAAATATTAGCACTGCATCTGCTCTAGCCGGCGCAGGCTAAGGATGGTTTTTATAAGAGGCAAAGAAGGTTTGTAGATAACTCCTTCCTCAATCAAAAAACTCCATGGGGAAGGCGATCATGGCAGGATGCGGGTTTAAGGGTGGCGTCCGGATCACAAGATTTATGCCTTTTTAAAGTGAATTCCAGATTTGGTCTTCCGAACATAAAACACGTCACCTTCGACATAGCCTAAACCCTGAACTATTTCTCGCGGAACAATAAGGCTGTTGCGCTTATTGATCTTGATTGTTTCGCTTATTTCGGAAGCCGTTTTTTTCCGCCGTGTATAGCCGCCCCTGGCCTTTCCTTTTTTTGTAAGATCGTTTTTTGAATGAGACCTGGGTCGTCTGGAGGTCTTAAGGCCAAACTTGGAGATAATCTTCTTATCAAGTTGACCTGTTTCCACAGCCTCAATCAGCTTCGATGAATCCACAATCCTTCGTTTTGGCATTTCTTTCTCCCTTTATGCGGCTCCCTTCATTGTCTGCCCGCCTGCTAGGTTTAAACCTTTTACTCTGTTTCCAACTCGTGCATCCAGTGCTCTCAATTTCTGTAACATGAGTTTTTAACAGGTAAGACACCTCAATGGCTAATGAAACACCTTGAGAACTATCACACCATTTCTTTTAGTAGTTGCACCGATTATACACACCGCCTCGAGATTTTTCAATCAGGCTTAAAACAATCAGCTTTAATTATCAAGCTATTTTGGGAACCGATTGATTACCCAGTATTACTTATAAAAGCCCTATCAGGGAAAAAACGCAAGAATAAAAAGCAGCCGCCAAGGAGCAGACCTAAAACATGGACCAGCTCTCAGGACGGCCCGCGCTTAAAAAAAATTACACTAAGGAGCAAGAAACCTTTATCAAGCCCGTCTCCATCCAAGGCTTGAATATAAGAGGTGAAATGCAAAGCAAATGAGATGGGGAACAGATTCTTTTCTTGACAAATAGCAGGACTTAAAATAAATTGAGCGACGTTGAAATCCTCAGGCGCCGAGGTAGCTCAGTCGGTAGAGCAGGGGACTGAAAATCCCTGTGTCGGCGGTTCAATTCCGTCCCTCGGCACCAGTAATTTCAAGGAGTTAGCTGACATTGGCTGGCTCCTTGTTTTGTTCGGTTGCGGATAGGTTGCGGATTGTTGCGGATTCTGCACCTAATCTGTCCAGTTCGGCGACCTCGTTTCTCGTCTGATTTGGCAGCCAATGGTAGTATGTATCCACGGTTATTTTTATTGAAGAATATCCAAGTTGACGTGATATATCCGCTATGTTGTGACCGGCGGTGATCCTGATGGTCGCATAGGAATGCCTTAAATCATGTATCCTAACCCTGCGAAGGCCAGCCTTTTCACAGACCTTGTAATGAATTCGGCCCCTGAGATTTCCACCATCCAGGGGATGCCCATCTTGATTGATAAAAACCCATTCAGGAACTTCTTTCCATCCCTTGCCCAAAGCTTGCTTTTTTCTCTGAACACGAAGAGCTTTTAAAACTTGAGAGAGTTACGGTGTCATTTCAACACGCCTGGTTTTACCGCTTTTAGGTGTAGTAAGCCGGTTTTCAACCCATCCCCTTCTGACTTCTATGAACTTTCCAGCGAAATCAATATCCCTCCACTGTAAGCCTAAGACCTCACCAAGCCTCATTCCTGTCCTGGCTAAGGTTAAGAAAAGAGGATAATACTCAGGGTTATTCTCATGACATGTTTTTAAGTAGACTTCGAGTTCTTGTGCCGAGAACGGAGAAATACCCTTGTCGAGCAATTGGTCCTTGGATTTAAATATTCTGCCCAACCTAGATGCAGGGTTTGAATCAACATGACCATCTTCCAAGGCCTGAGTGAAAAGCCCGGAAATAGCAGCCTTGATGTTCCTTACTGTGCCAGGGCTTAATCCCTCATTAATTTTCTTGAAGAGAAAATTCTTTACTTCTTCTCGCGTAATCGACTTCAAGGCTCTATTCCCGAACTGAGGCAATAAATAGCGATTCAATATTCCTTTGTAGCCATTGCAGGTAGAGTATTTCAGGGCCGCTGCAACATATCCATTTAGCCAAAGTGACGCATAGTCTCTAACGGAAGTTCACCCCGATCAAATTGAATAAAGCTAATAATAACGGATAATTAGTGCCGAAATGGCCTGATAATTGTAGGCATGTAATAAATGATTACATCACACAATAAGCTT
>JAFDHD010000031.1 GCA_019308995.1 Deltaproteobacteria bacterium
AAATCTCAGGCCCGTGTAGTCACAAGAAAAAATATCGCTCGAAGAAAATAACATGATTAAGATCAGTAAGTTATTGCATTAAAACCCCTCAGCCGAAAAGGTGAACTTCCGTTGAAAGATTCACCAGAGTAAAGGTTAAGGAAGGGCTAAGGTCACTTTATCCAGGGCAGGCTACCCGGACAGAGGCTGAGTTCCTGGGAGTTAAAGAGGGTGATCTGGTCCTGGTTGGGGAGGCGGTTTTTGTTGATGAAACAGATCGCCCCATTTTATACGTGTCAACCAGGTACAAGGAAGATTTTCGGTATAACATCCGGGTCGTGCGCGCCTGAGCCTTGAATGACGGTATGCCCGTTTCAGGTATAACTACAAACATGATCTAAAGGGGGAAGCCATGAAGTACAAAATTTGGTGAATCGTTTCAGGTGTTTTGGCTGTGTTTTTTTTATTTAAATCACTAACTTCAGACCGGCTGGGCTTTGACCGTAATGCAGTTTTCCGGGCAGACGCGCACGCAGCCCATGCACTGGGTGCATAGGGCGGGTTCGGCCGCGATGACACGCATGGCCTCGGCCTTGGCGTTCTCCCAGCCCACGTTGACCATGGGGTGTTCCGGGGTGGGCACCATTTTCAGATCCGGGGCCAGCACGAAAACCTTAGGCGCGCAGACCTCCAGGCACTGGCGGCAGTCCTGAGGCTGGACACACTCATCGCCGACCGTGATGATGGGCGCCATCCTGTATGCCTCGGTGATTTCCAACTCCGGATATCCACAGTCAGCTTCGCGTATGCGTTCGATGTTCTCTTTCATTTACCGCTGGCCTCCTGTTCGATCACGGCCCTGAGATTCGCCGGTTCCCGAGCTTCCAGCTGTGTGACCCGCTGTCGCGGCACCATTTCCAGGGCTCCGGTCGGGCAGACGCTACGGCATATTCCGCAACCCATACACAGGGAAGGCATTGTTGTGATTTTACCCATTTTTTTGTCCAGATTCAATACGCCGAACTGGCACTGGGCCTCGCAGTCGCCACACCCCACACATTTGTCGTTGTTGACGGAGATGACGTAATAACCCTCGATCGCGGAATTTTTAACCCCGTAAATAAACCGCTGCCGAAAGGAGTGACAATAAGGCATTTCGCAGTTGCAGAGGGTGATGACGTGTGGGAAATGGATGGTGAACACGCAGTGGACCAGTCCGAGTCTGCGCTCGAAATCCAGTAGCATCTCCTTCATTTTGGCCATATCCCCGGGGTCATACGGCTCGCGAAGCTCATTTTCTCCGGCTTTTGGAATGCGTTCGTCGTGACGGCCCGGAGATGGCGCATCCTCGGGCTTGGGCGCATGGAGCATAAGCATGCAAACCGGTTCCGAGATATCGCCCCCCCGGGTTCTTTTGCAGATACAAGTATCGTTCAGGCCAATAAAATTGCTTCCCTCGGGATTGGCCTCCTTGGCGATCCGCAGTAACTCCAGAGCTTCCTCCAGGGTGACCACCTGGCAGGTGCGCCCGCCTTCAACGACCTTTTTGACCCACGCGGCCCCGAATTTTCCCGGATTGATGGCGTTGATCCACTCGTACTGAGAAACATATTCAACATCTTTATCCAGCGACTTGACAAAGGATTCGTAATCATAGGCGTGAGGGCTGAAGAACCAACCTGGCTGATCCTTGCCAAACACGGTGGCCATTTTGTGTTCGAAACACTCCTGACACATTACGCTTTCTCCCTCCTGTTGCCTCGATGAGACTGGTCTTACCTGGAATTAGATTTCACGTCGAGATGAAGAAACATCTGTTTTCCTGAATTATGCGGCAACGGCCGCGTTTCATTTATAATCAGCCTTTCGCAACCGCCATGTAACTCGTTGGACCTTATAGTGGTATTGAAAAGCGCTTTGCCTACTATATAATGACGATTCCTCGTCAAACATGCTGAACAAAACCCTAACCGTCGATTTTCGAGCATAGTAATCCATTAAATCATACTCGTCAACAGTGTTTTTGAGTTTTCATTACAGATAATTCAACCGATTTTAATCACCGTGATAAACCGATTCTGTGGTGGATATACTATGATACCGAGAGTCTGGATTTCGGGTTTTCACGAAAAAATATTAAGGCGCTTTTAACATTATCACACAACATCTTGGGGTAGAAATGAAAGAGCTGGAATGCAACAATACGTGCATCCTGAGCAACTATAGCTCTGTCTCCACCTGCGTCTAGATATCGTTGATTAGAAAATTATTGGAATTTCAAAAGATTAAAGCTGATAATATATTCGTGACCCCGAAGTATTAAAAATTTCAGTTCATAATAGACGCTCTTTGGAATTGTCCAAAGATAATGTTTCATAGTAAAATCTTTTTCACTTTAAAATCATAATACCAATCTGGCTTATGGTCAGGCCGGTTGCTCATGTCGGTCCTTTATATTCTGCTGGATCATCTTTCTTAGCTTTGTTGTTTCTAATTGTCAAAAGCCCTTTTTAAATTTTCATAGGCCTCAGCCATGACTTGGTCATGGTTTTTTATCATCAATCCTTTGACAAATTTCAATTTGGCTAAAAGGTTGAGAAAAAACGAGGAGGTGCCCACATCCCAGTAGTAGATCACTTTCGTTTTTTCACCCAATGATTCCAGTTCCCAGCGACCTGTGCCTATCAGATCACCCTCGGACGAAACAACCAGCAGCCTGGGCTTTATTAACTCTTTTACTTCGAGGGTGAACTTCAAACTGTAAGGCAGACGGCCTTTGACCTCATAATCCGTCTTTGAACCGATTTCCAACCTGGATGCTTCGTTCTCTGTCTGGATTTTTTTAAAAGACGGAGACAACTTGGACGTGGCTTCCTCTTCGATGAGTACCTCCCAAACCTTTTCAATAGGAGCATCGAATTCCCACCGGGTAATAAAATTGTACATTTCCATATTCATCATTCTTTTTAAAAAAAGTACCGGCGTAAGTGTATCTGATCTCAGTCAGATTTTCAAATAATCATGTAAGCTAAGTACTCAAAGCCAATAAACAAGTTCATAACCTGATCATGGTATCAAACCAGAATTCGGACAGCTCAAGTTCAAGGAATCTCAAATCAGTTATCAAATACAGTTGATAGGATATTTTTTTAAACTTCAAATAGTAAATTCCGGGTACTATTTTACCCAAACCGAGGAGATCCCCTGTTCTGTCAATTTGTTCTCAGTTGCTTTCGCTTTTGCGGAAGATCAACAAAGTTCCCCGCACGCTTCTCGGTGTTAGCGGTTATGGCCTCTAACATTTCCTCGGGCTGCAGCATACTCGCGTTCCAGATGCTGATGTAATCCAGGCCATCACTTGTGGAGTGGTCCCGTGCGTAGTTGATCATGCGTTTGCACCCATACACCGCCAGTGGCACTTTACCCGCGATCTCCCTGGCGATCTTCATCACTTCATCGAGCATTGTTTGCTGGTCGGAAAACACGCGATTCACAAGCCCCACCTCCCTGGCTTCCTGGGCTGGCATTCGCCGGCCAGTGTAGGCCAACTCGCGGACGATACCTTCCGGGATCAGTTTTACCAGCCGGGGAAAAGTGCCGACATCCGCCGTCATGCCAATGTTAATTTCGTAAATCGTCAAGAACGCGTCTTCGCTGGCGTAGCGCAGGTCGCAGGCGGTAACTAAATCGACGCCGCCGCCTATGCAACCGCCCTGGATCGCAGCAATGACAGGAATTCGACATTCTTCCAGACAACTGAAGGTACGTTGCATAAGCTGCACGTTGTTGTAGAAGTCAGCACCGCGGCCTAGCCTGGCAAGACGTTTTGCTTCCTCATCCTGTGGCGCACTACCGCCAGTGATAAATTCACCCACATCCAACCCTGATGAAAAATGCGGTCCTGTGGAAGAAATTACGATAACTCTGGCCTTGGTATTATTATCGATATCTTCAATAATCTCAGGCAATTCATCCCAAAACGCTCGATTCATACTATTACGTTTTTCCGGCCGATTTAGCA
The DNA here is from genome assembly GCA_019308995.1 of Deltaproteobacteria bacterium. NCBI lineage: Bacteria > Pseudomonadati > Myxococcota > Myxococcia > Deltaproteobacteria bacterium. Next base: position 4,001 of record JAFDHD010000031.1, read on the forward strand.
CTATGTGTGCAATTCGGTCCTCGATGCTGACTAAGAAACACTGATAGCTCATTTTACATCTCCTTGATAGTATTTTAAGAAAGGGGCCTAATTATACCATTTTGTTATATTTTCCAATAATTGAAGGATTTTTACCGGCGGGTCCGCTTCACGATACCCGAAAGCAACCATATATGATACGCCGAATTTTCCTGTGTCAATATCAAAATCACTGGCTAATAGTTCGTCAACTTTTTCAGTCTCAAAACCCTCCATGAGGCAGGAATCAATCCCAATCATCGCGGCGGCAGTCATCATGTTGGCCAGAGGTATATAGGTCTGTTTGCACGCCCAGTCAAATATGGTTCTCTCGCTATCTAACAACTTAAAAGCATTTTCTAGAAATTTTTTATAAACCGTTCTTTTCGCCTTTCATATAGAATTCACGGAGGATTTGCAGCAGGTTGTAAGCTAGTATTCCCATCTTCAATCGAGCCTGGTTTGCCTCGAACCTGTGACAGCTTGTTTTATCCCAGCGAAGAGTGTTCTTGCCTTCCTTAATCCGATTCTCTACATTGGCCCGGCCATTGTAAATATTCACCACTTCTTTAACCGGAAGGATCGAATTGGTTACGATAAAGCCCACCGTGGGGGGAAAATAGCCTTTATTTGGGTGAAATACTAGAGGTTTTAAACTGTTTTGCCGCATAATCCAGGACAAATGTTTCTAACCGGTATTCCCCGGGCTCAGGTAAAGGCCTTATCACGATTTCTTATTGAATGATTTCCTCCACTACCAAATCTTCAATTTCATGGTCAGTCATGCCGAGAATCTCTTTTAAGGCATACTCGTTGTGTTCACCGATTAAAGGAGCCCGCCGTATTTGACAGGGTGTTTTCGATAGCACACATGGCTGCCTTGGAGGTCTATACTTCCCTATTTCCGGGTGGTCTTGCTCCTGGTAGAAGTCGCGGTACTTCAACTGAGGGTCGTTTTCCATCTGGTCTTCAACGGTTCCTATCCTACCAGCGCCTACCCCGGCCGCTTGCAGCTGCATCATCACATCTTCGTCTGATTGGTTGATTGTCCACTCTTGCACCAGCCTATCGAGTTCCTCTTCATTTTCTTTCCTCTTTTGAAGAGTGGCGAACTTAGGGTCCTTTGTCCATGCCGGATTGCCGATAACTTTGCAGAAGCTCTGCCACTCCTCTTCAGTGAACACAGCTAGAGCGCACCACCTGTCATCCCCCTGGCAGCGGTAGAAACCATGAGGCGCCGCATAGTCATCACGGTTCCCCTCTCTGGTGGCGACCCGCTTATTCACGACATAGTCAAGAAGAAGCGGCGCCATATACTGTACGCCTCCCTGATGTTGCGCGATGTCTAAGTATTGCCCTTTTCCAGTGCGCCTTCGATAATCCAGTGCGGCGAGAATTGTGAGGGCGTTAAAGCGAGGGGCAATAAAGTCTGTGTAGAATCCAATCTCTCCCGGTCTCCGGTCAGGCCAGCCGGAAATCTCGTGTAAACCAGATATGGCTGATAACTGATCTCCATAGCCCGGACTGTTGTGCCAGGGACCTGTTTGGCCCATCAAAGCTGAACTCATCATGATAATATCGGGCTTTATCTTTTTGAGCGCCTCGTAGTCCAGGCCCATCCTTTTCATTGCCCCCCCGGCAAAGTTGTCAGTTACAATATCGGCCCAGGCGACAAATCTCTTGGCCAGCTCTTTGCCTTTGGGAAGGGTAAGGTCAATGGTAATGCTGAGTTTCCCGGTGTTAATTGAATTAAAAATTGCACCGCGGTCAGGTCCCGGGACGTCATCTTTGAAAGGAGGTTGTATCCGCCAGACATCAAGCCTCTTATTACTCTCTATTCTAAGCACCGTGGCGCCAAAATCAGCAAGCACCTTGGTTGTTGTCGGGCCAGTCCAGACCCAGGTAAAATCGGCGACCTTTATTCCCTCAAGTGGTAGTTTCCCCATCTTATTGCCTCCTAATTGTTGTTGAAGCTAGGTTAAATAACCCCGGCCTGCCTCAATTTTTCAAGTGATTCCTTAGAGATACCCAATTCCTTCTCAAATATCTCCTGGTTGTGCTCACCGATAAGCGGCGCACGACGTGCTATTACCGGAGGTGTCTCCGAGTTATTGGCCCACTTGCCCGGATATTTAATAGTGGTCCCTAATTCCGGGTGCTCTACCTCTGTCCAGAACCCTCTGGCGGCAAGCTGGGGGCTCTCTGACAGGTCAAGGGCGGAACTAATCGGGTAGAGCATGATACGGTACTTAATCGCCCCTGCCATTAACTCTACCTTGGTATGTGTCATAAAAAAATTAATAGTCTGCTCTTCCATGCGGTCAATTATCTCTTGAGTCGTTTTATAGTGACTGAAGTTGTCCCAATCAAAATTCTTCAACCAGTCGTCAGCCATGCCTTCTTCGGCTATCCAATTAACGAGCGGGATGCTGTGTCGCTTTGCCATGGGACCGCCCGTGTAGCGCCACATGACATAGCCATCCTTACAGGGCCAGATATGTGTTACACGAACAGGGATGAGAGACTGACCTCGCTTCGGCACTCTTCTGTTTAGGTCCCAGTCACCGGTGGGGTGCCAATTCACGCATTCCTGGATTGAAACATCAACATGTTGCCCTTCTCCGCTGGTTCCGCGGTGAAAGAGTGCTACCAGTGCTCCCACTACCGCTTCTGTCCCGGCATGAAAGTATGTCTGGGAATGATGGCTTACACGGAAAGGAGGACGGTCAGGACTGTCAAACGAGCGTATGAAGGGGCCTGCTCCCAACGCCCACATTACCATGTCCGGACCCTTGAAATCTTTATACGGACCTGTCTGTCCAAAAGGGGCAATGGAAACCATGATTAGACCGGGGTTGAGCTTCTCTAAGTCTGAGTAGCCCAAACCAAGCTTGTCCATATATCCCGGTGGGAATGACTCTATGACGAAATCAGCCGTCTTCACTAGCTCCTTAAAAATATTCAATCCTTCCGTCTTCTCAATATCAAGGGTTATTCCCCTCTTACTGGTATTCACGGCGAACCAGTAAAGGCTTTTCTCTGGATCAACTTCATCATGATAGAAAGGACCGATATTCCGAGCAGAATCACCCCCCGGTCTCTCAATCTTGATAACATCAGCACCCATATCACCCATTAACTTGCCACATAAAAGCGCCTTTTCATCGGTCAGGTCAAGGACACGATATGGACTGAGCATACCATCTGCGTTCTCTGTCATAGTGCCTCCCTTGAAAAGTTATTGGTAACCATACCTATGATTTATTCTCAAGACCAGAAATTACCACTTTCGCGGACGATATACAATTACATTATTTAGAACGATCAATTTCAATAAAGGCTAAAAAACAAGCTGTCAAATCAGATCAAAGCGTCTAGCAAAGTATTGTCAGATAATAATTTCGTCACTATAATTTAAACAACCCCTCATAAGGTCCAATTAAATAAAAGCCTGCAAGGCGGCTTTGACTGGCGGATTCGTTTGCCTCAATACTAAAGGTAAGCCTGGCCGAAAGCAGTGGCGGGTTTTGCGTTTCAAAGGCTAAAAGCGTCTTCATCAATCTTTATCTAAAATAATGCGGGCATCTAAAGCGATGCAGCCTTCTCTTTCGTGGAAAACGCGCAGAGGGTTAATATCAATCTCCTGAACTTCAGGAAGTTCGCACAGAAGCTGGGAAAGGCGGAGAAGGACCTCTGCGGCTGATTCAATATCCGACGGCTTTGTGCCGCGTGCCCCTTTAAAGATGGCTGAACCGCGCAGTTCAAGGATCATATCCATGGCATCCCGCCTGGAGATCGGGGCCACACGCACAGATATTTCACCAAAGATCTCCACAAAGACACCTCCCAGGCCAACCAGGACTGTCGGCCCGAATTGTTCATCCTGACGTCCCCCCATGATCAGCTCCCGCCCCCCGGTGATCATGGGCTGAATAAGCGCTCCTTGGATCTCTCTGTCGGGATATGCTTGATTAATTTTCTCGGTCATATCCTGGTAGGCGTCGGCCACGCCGTTTTCGCTGCGCAGATTCAGCTGCACCCCTCCGACGTCGGATTTGTGTGAGATCTGCCTGGAAATAATTTTCATGGCTACCGGGAAACCCAGTTCTCTCGCGGCCTTTATGGCTTCATCTTTATTCATGACCGGAATTCCGCGCACCATGGGAATCCCGTAAAGCCTGAGAAGTTCATCCGCTTCATGGAGGAGCAGATCGCGCTTTTCCCGCATGGCCTTTTCCAGGACCTGCCCGGCGACCTCCTTTTCCACTGCAAAGGAAGGGATCTCCTCGGGTTGTTGGAAGCGCTGTTTTTCCGCATAGAACCGCCGATTCAGCTCCAGGGCCCGGATCGTTTCGACCACCTGGGTGAAGACGGGATAATTGATGTTTCTTTTTAAGTAGCTTACTTCCTCGTCCTCGGTAGATATGTACAGGGCCACGGGTTTATCGTATTTTTTGGATAGTTCGATTATGCGCTGGAAGAGGTCGCGGGTTGCCTGTCTTTCGATGATTTCAATAGAAGTATGCAAAAAAATCATGCCATCAACCTCATGGTGGGCCAGGGTGCGCTCCACGATACTGCCATATAGCTCCAGGTCGAAAAGGTCTCCGAGGTCAAGGGGATTGGTCAGTTTAATGACTGAGGCCCGGAAGTGCTTCTCGATCTCTTCGAGGAAGTCCTTGGGAAATTCCGCTAGGGTTAGCTTGGACATTTCACAGGCGTCGGCGGCAATGACTGCATGTCCGCCTGAGCGGGAGATGATGGCCAGGCGCTTGCCGCGCATGGGTGGCAGGTGCAGGATTTTAAGGTCGTTGCCCAGGGTGGTGGCGTCGTTGACCCGCACCATGCCGCACTGCCGGAAGGCGGCTTCAACGACCCGGTCGTTACTGGACAGGGAGGCGGTATGGGAAGCGGCGATGTTCTGGCCGTATTGTCCGATGTTCGCCTTGCAAGCTATAATAGGCTTGGGAGATTCCTTGGCTATCTCCATGAGCTTACGCCCGTCCCGAATACCCTCCAGGTAAAGAAGAATGTATTTCGTGCCAGGGTCCTCGATAAAATAAGAAAGAAATTCTTCGGTCTCGATGTTCAGCATATTTCCCACAGATACGAACTTATTCAAGCTCAGGCCTTCATTGGCCATGAGATTGAGTATTGACATGCCCACCCCGCCGCTCTGGGAGATCATGGAGATATCTCCCAGCCGGATCGTTCGGTTCATGGGGGTAAACGGACTGCAAAGGCCGTTTTCCATATTAACCACCCCGATGCAGTTTGGCCCCACAAATCGCAGGCCCCATTTTTCCGCCACCCGGATGATTTCATTCTCGATTTTTTGCCCCTCTTCTCCATATTCGCGAAACCCTGCGGATTCCACGACCGCCCAGCGGATGCCTTTCTGGCCGCATTCATCAAGAATGTCCGGAACCGTGCGGGCCGGGGTCAGGATGACGGCCAGGTCTATATGGTCGGGAATATCTAAGACCGACTGGTAAATTCGTCGGCTGGAAAAGACCCCTCCTTTAGGCCCCACCTGGTAAATTATCCCCTGGTAGTTAAACGTAATGAGGTTAAAAATAATCCCCCGGCCGATGTTTGTGGGGGAGTTGGATACGCCAATCACGGCCACGCTGTTAGGGTAGAAAAGCTCGCGCATTGCCTTTTCCTCCGGATCATTTTGGCAGAAATCCTAAATATCTAATGGTTACATACAGTAACCAAAAACTCAACATCATTTTGGAAACTAACATGCCTTTATATTTGTATTGACCATCTTCTGGCTTCCGATTATGATTGAGTTCGGTATCCATGCTCAGGAGGAGATCGGGAAGGTGCGGCTTCGTAAAGCCCGGGTCAAAGATGTCCCATTGATTTATGAGATGCTGGCAGATTTGGGCCAACAGGGCCTGCTTCTACCTCGCTCTTTAAGTGAACTTTATGATTTCATTCGGGATTTTTATGTGGCCTACCCGAATGGGGAATCTGGGGCCCTAGCCGGGACATGCGCTCTGCATGTCTGTTGGGCTGATTTGGGAGAGATTCGTTCTCTGGCTGTCAATTCATGGTTTCAGGGACAGAACCTCGGCCGCGAGCTTATTGAGGCCTGTATTGAAGAAGCCCGGGAGCTCGGCCTGAAACGCCTTTTTGCCTTGACCTACATTCCTGAATATTTCATGAAGTTCGGTTTTGAGCTTATTGAGAAATCCGAGCTTCCGCAAAAGATCTGGGCCGACTGCTTTAAATGTGTCAAGTTTCCTGAGTGCGACGAGGTGGCGTTGGCGAGAAACATTTAAAACCCTTTTTTCATCTTCAAGCTGGACTAAAATTAATCTCGTGGCCGATGTTTTATTGATCACAAGGGCTGGTTAGCCTCCGGGTATTCGCCCATCTAGAATTCATCATTTTTCTTGCATTTGAACAGCTCCATGACGCCTGCGATAAGAATCAGAATCTCCCATAATATATCCCCTGTGTGATAAAAACTTTCAGGCTGTTCAGAGACCTAACGAACTAGAATTTCAAAAAATACTTGACACAAATACCGGCCCATGTTAGAGATGATCCAAGGCCCACATCAGACAAATCTGCTGCCTGGACGAGTAGCCATGGTAACTAATCAACCCCTTTCTTAAGAGGCATTCGGTTTGTTCAGGAAGAAATTCATCGTACTGATTTTCCCTCAAGGAACAAACAGGATCAAAAGGCTTACTGTTCCCAAATTTTTTCCAATTCTGGGGCTCATTTTTATTATCGGTTTTTTTCTTTTTTCTGTGCTCATTAATTTTCAATACCATAGTCTCAGGGGTGAATTGGCGGAGCTGGATCGTTTGCGTCAAATAACGGTCAAGCAGAACGTGCAGATTTACGCCTTTGCACACAAGGTTCAGCGCTTGCAGCAGGAAATGTTTAAGCTCGTTCAGAACAGCAAAAAGCTCCAGGCTATGACCGCAGACAACCGGGATCTCAAGCGGGCCGCCACACCGGCCCTGGGAGGTTCGGACAGTGCCTTGGCCAGCCCAAGAGGCAGCCTGAAGGCCAGCCCGGAGTCACTCATTCGCCAGCTGCACCTTGATTTAGATGGATTATTGGCCCAGACCAGCTTTTTAGAGCAGAATCAACAGAAATTAGACAAGCAGTTTGAAGACGTCAGGTCCCTCCTGGTTTCCACCCCGACTCTCACGCCTGCTCAGGGCTGGATTTCCTCCGGGTTTGGCTACCGTCTCCATCCCCTGACTCAGAAGAGGGAGTTTCATCGCGGTCTAGACATCAGCGCACCGCGAGGAACTCCGATAGTCTCTCCGGCCAATGGAATCGTCGTTTCAAAGACCAGGCTGCCTGGTTACGGGTTGATGCTTGTGATTAATCACGGTTATGGTATAATTACACGTTACGGTCACCTCCATAAGGCCCATGTAAAGCCGGGACAGAAGGTCAAAAGGGGAGAAAAAATAGCTACGGTGGGGGCCAGCGGCCGCACGACCGGCCCGCACCTCCACTACGAGGTTGTCCGTAATGGGATCCCGGTCAACCCGATCCGCTACCTGGCTTACAGATGATAGCCAATTTATAATCAGTTGCTTTTGGAGTATCAGGCTAAACTTCTCCCCGATAAGCGCTTTATCGGGTTTTTTATTTTAAAAGAAGTAACTTTACACCATGTTAGGTCAAGTAATAAAAAAAATCGTTGGCAGCAAAAACGAACGTGATATTCGGCGCTTGTCTCCCATCGTGGACCAGGTCGGGGCTCTCGAGCCGGAGATAAAACGTCTCTCCGACGACCAGCTCAAGGCCAAGACAGGCCAATTCAAGGAGCAGCTTGAAAGGGGCGCTTCCCTGGATGATTTACTCGTTGAGTCCTTTGCCGTCGTCAGGGAGGCCTCCGCGCGAACCTTGGGCGAGCGTCATTTTGATGTCCAGGTCATGGGCGGGGTTGTTCTTCACGAGGGTAAAATCGCGGAGATGAAGACAGGCGAAGGCAAAACCCTGGCCGCAACCATGCCTGTCTATCTTAATGCCTTGACCGGAAAAGGAGTGCACATTGTAACGGTCAATGATTACCTGGCCCGTCGTGACGCGGAATGGATGGGCGCTATCTATAAGTTCCTCGGACTTACGGTCGGGGTAATCTTGCACGGCCTGGATGACGAGGAGAGGCGGGCTTCCTATAACGCGGACGTGACATACGGGACCAATAATGAGTTCGGCTTCGACTACCTGCGGGACAACATGAAGTTCCGCCTAGAAGATTACTCTCAGCGAGAATTTTATTACTGCATCGTGGATGAGGTTGACTCCATTCTCATTGATGAGGCCCGGACCCCGCTTATCATCTCCGGTCCGGCCGAAAAATCCAACGAGCTGTATTATCAGATCAACCGGGTCCTCCCGAAACTGAAGGCCGGTGAAGACTACACTATTGATGAGAAGGCCCGGACGGCCGTCCTTACAGAGGGAGGGATTACCCACGCTGAAGGAATTCTCAAGCTCGACAACCTCTATGACCCCAAGTACCTCGAGGTCCTGCATCACCTCAACCAGGCCCTGAAAGCCCACACACTTTTCAAGAAAGACGTGGACTATATTGTTAAGTCAGGTGAGGTCATCATCGTTGACGAGTTTACCGGCCGGTTAATGCCTGGCCGTCGTTACTCCGATGGGCTGCATCAGGCCCTGGAAGCCAAGGAGGGGGTCAAGATTGAGAGAGAGAACCAGACCCTGGCCTCGATTACCTTCCAGAATTACTTCCGCATGTATGAAAAACTCTCCGGCATGACGGGGACCGCCGACACCGAGGCCGCGGAGTTCAACAAAATATACAAACTCGATGTGGTCGTCATCCCGACCAATGAGAAGATGATCCGCTCTGACTACCCGGATGTCATTTACCGCACCGAACAGGACAAGTTCAACGCAGCGGTCAGAGAGATCGAAGAACTCCACGATAAGGGGCGACCCGTCCTGGTAGGGACCATTTCGATCGAGAAGTCGGAAATCTTGAGCAAGATGCTCAAGAAAAAAGGCGTCACTCATAATGTGCTCAATGCCAAACATCATGAGAAAGAGGCCGAGATCGTGGCCCAGGCGGGCCAGCCGGGCCAGGTGACCATCTCGACCAATATGGCCGGCCGCGGTACGGATATCGTGCTGGGAGAAGGAGTGGCCGAGTTAGGCGGCCTGCATATCCTGGGCACGGAACGTCATGAGTCCAGGCGGATAGATAATCAGCTTCGCGGACGCTCAGGCCGGCAGGGAGACATGGGGTCCTCCCGGTTTTATCTCTCCCTGGAAGATGACCTGCTCAGGATATTCGGTTCGGATCACATCCAGGGCATCATGGGCCGACTGGGTATGGATGACGGGCAGCCAATTGAAAATAAACTCGTCACCAAGGCGATCGAAAATGCGCAAAGAAAAGTCGAAGGCCACCATTTTGATATCCGGAAGCATCTTCTTGAATATGACGATGTCATGAACCAGCAGCGGGATGTCATCTATCGGCAGCGCAAAAATATCCTGGCCGGGGAAAACCTTAAGGATGAAATCTTTGGCATGGTTGAAGACCTGGTTGACGGCCTGATTGAAAGCTATACCAATGAGAAGGCCTATGCCGAGGAATGGAACCTCAAGGCGATCCAGGAAAGCGTGTTCGAACTCTTCGGCCTGCGCCTTGATCTTGGCCCTGTCGAAGACCTGACCCAGAACAGGATCAGGGAGATAATCCTGGAGAAGGCGCATACCGCTTACCAGCACAAGGAAGAGGAATTTGAGGCTCCACTCATGAGGGAGCTGGAACACTATATCCTGCTCCAGAGTGTTGACAATCAGTGGAAGGATCACCTCTTGAGCATGGATCATCTCAAGGAAGGCATCGGCCTGAGAGGTTATGGCCAGCGAGACCCCTTGAGAGAGTATCAAAAGGAAGGCTATGAGATGTTCATGGAAATGGTCGAACGGATCAAGGCCGAGTCCATTTCCTTTCTGTTTCATATCCGTCCCAGCCGGGAAGAGGACCTGGCGATGCAGAGCCCGCGAGAGCAGGAGATGTTCCTCTCCCATGGCGAGCCTGAAAAGCCAGCCACCGTAAAACGCGAGGGGAGAAAAATCGGCCGGAACGAACCCTGTCCCTGTGGCAGCGGCAAGAAATACAAGAAATGCTGCGGCCGGAACGTTTAAGAAGATCTATATTTAGTGACTAGAATCAGCTCTGAGCCTGTTTTGCGCCTGAAAAAGGCGCTTATTATTTTCTTGGGGTGATAATATTATGAATGTTGACGGTTTTAAGGCAGCGGCTCTAGCGGCAGGATTACGTAAAGAGGACCACCTGGATCTGGGCCTCATAGCGGCCGACGAGCCGGTTGCGGTTGCCGGTGTTTTTACGCGCAACACGGTTCAGGCCGCGCCGGTGCTGTGGTCCCGGGCGCGAGTGGCCAAGGGCCGCGCCCAGGCTATCCTGGTCAATAGCGGCCAGGCCAACGCCTGTACCGGCCCGGAAGGCATGGAAGCCGCGTCTCAAACCGCGCGCGCCGTGGCTCAGGAGCTGGGCTGCGGCGAAGATGAAGTCCTGCTGGCTTCGACCGGCGTGATCGGTGAGCCGCTGAATCAGGAAGCCATGATTAGGGCTCTTCCGAATCTGAAGGCCGGCTTGGGAAAGGATCAGCTGCCCGAGGTGGCCCGGGCCATGATGACGACCGACACCAGGCCCAAGATCGTAAAATCCGAAGGGAAGATTGACGGGCGTCCCTTCAAGATTGTCGGGCTGGCCAAAGGCGCTGGTATGATCGCCCCGAATATGGCCACCCTGTTATCCTTTATCCTTACAGATGCGGTCATCCAGGCAAAACCGCTTCAAGACGTCCTGGGTCCGGCCGTGGAAGCCACATTCAACCGGATTACCGTTGATGGCGATACGTCAACCAACGATACGGTCCTGATCCTGGCCAGTGGCCGGGCGGGTTTTAAGCCATTGACTCCGGAAGAACCTGCCAACTGGAAGGTCTTCGAGCAGGCCTTGAGACACGTCCTGGCCGATCTGGCTCGCCTGCTGATAACTGACGCCGAAGGCGCAACCAGGCTTGTTCATGTCATTGTGAGCGGGGCCGCGGATGACACCCAGGCCCGGGAAGCCGCCATGACGGTGGCCAACTCGCCTCTGGTCAAAACCGCTCTCTTCGGCCAGGACGCCAACTGGGGCCGGATCATGGCCGCCCTGGGCCGCAGCCGCGCTGCATTCGATCCTGAGCAGGTGTCCATCCTCTTTGATCAGGCTCTCCTGGTCCGTCAGGGACGGTTAGCCGGTGATGAGGCCAAAGCCGCGCAGGTGATGCGCCAGGACGAGTTTTCCATATCCATAGACCTGGGCGCCGGTTCGGGTCAGGCCGAGGTTCTCACCTGTGACATGTCTTATGACTACGTTCGTCTCAATGCGGACTACCGAAGCTAATTCCCTTCATTGATTCACAAAACAGGGCTGATTTTTCTATATGGAAGACAGCCCTTTTTTATTTTGCTCAAATTTCTAACAAAGAGTTCACGAACCAATTTGAACATATGTTCAAAAAAAGACTTGACAAAATAGATTTTTATGTATATGTTATGAACAGATGTTCATAAAGGAAGCCTAGATGCCGCGACCGAGAAAATGGAGAAGAGTTCAATCCCAGCCTGAGGTGACCTACTTCAAGCCGCAGGGCATCTCGGTGCGGGGGCTGAGCGAGGTCACCCTGCCGGTCGAGGGTCTGGAGGCCCTGCGCCTCGCTGATCTGGACAGACTGGACCATGAAGTGGCCGCGGCCGAAATGGGTATTTCCCGGCCGACTTTCAGCCGCGTTCTGTCGGCCGCCAGGAGCACCGTGGCTGAGGCCCTGGTCAGGGGCCTGGCCATACGGATCGAGGGGGGAGATTTCTTCGTTCAGGGAGGTCCGGGGCGCGGTTTTGGTCCTTATGGCGGCCAGCGTCGTGGCCGAGGAGGCCGGGGCGGACCGCCGTTGCGTTGAGGCCGTTTAAGCTTAGTTTTTTTTCATGAGGAGGTGATCATATGAATAGAGGAAACAGAAACGGAGCGCGAAGCTTAAAGCTTATGACTGTTGGTGGAGGTTCCTTCAAGAACCGGGGCCAGGGCCGCTTTTTCAGGTCAAGCCCTTCAGGGGCCGGTCAGGGGGCTGGACGAAAATCCGTTTCAGGTCGTGAAGGACGTTTATCAATGATAATACGAGGCCAAAACAGGTAATGGCCTCAAAAGAAAGGGGGATTTAATATGCCAGGATATGATCGAACCGGTCCGATGGGACAGGGCCCCATGACTGGGGGAGGCTTTGGGTTTTGCAGCGGAGCAAGGCCGGCTGGCAGCTGGGCCGCCGGTCGCGGCGCTGGCCGGGGCGCTCGCCCATGGGGCGGCGGCAGAGGCCGCGTCTTTGGCGGGGCCTGGCAGCCTCAGGGCTTTTACGATCCGGCTTATCGCGCCGGATACCCTGACACCGGCCCCGGAGCGCCGGCGGGTTCTGAAAGTGAATTCCTTAAGGCTCAGGCTGAAGACCTTAGAACACAGCTTAAGGATCTAGAGGCCCGTCTGGCTGAGATTGAGAAAGAATAAGTAAAAACAGAACCAGACCTGAAAACCGGCCGATTCGTCCCGGGCCGGTTTTCAGGATGTGAAGCAAAAAGGCGTTTACTCCCACCTCACCTTAATGGGTTTTCGATCCACGCTGCGGAGAAATTTAAGCCTTGGATAGCCCAGGACCAGCACGCTGAAGACCTTGTGGCCGGCCGGGAAGTTCAGCTCTTTCATGAGCGGCGGAAAGGCGTTGGCCGCGGCCTCGAAAAGGCCGATATAGCAGGTCTCCAAACCCATGGTCATGGCCAAAAGGACCACCGTCTGCGCTGCAATAACGCAGTTGTCTTTCGGGGTGCTCGTAAGCTGAGGCGAGTGGAAGATCATGACAGCCGGGGCCTTATGAAAGATGGGATCTATCCCTGCTTCCCTGGCCAGGATTAACCGATTCCTGCCTTCAAGGGTTTGCAAGGCAAATTCAAGATCTTCAGGCAAATTCTTTCCTTCGGCCTTCAGGTTTGCCGCTCTTTGTTCCACCTCGTCAATCATTTCCTTGAAAAAATCAACCGTCAGATCCGATAATTTTTGGATTCTCTCCGGCTCCCGGACAACCACGATTTCCACGGTCTGAACGTTGCTTCCGGTTGGGGCAAAACGACAGACATCAACCAGGGTCTTTAAATCTTTTTCAGAAATCTCTTTATCCTTGAAGCTCCTATGGCTTCTTCGCTTTTTAATAAACTGGATGAACCGGCTGGTATCAAACTGGACATCCTCATCAAACTCGATGAAGCCGTCCATATTCATTTTGTGGTGCGTGATGGCCATGGTGGGGCAAAGCGCCACGCAGTGGCCGCAGAAATTGCAATTGGTTTCATTAGCGTCCACAATGATTTCGCCGTCATTGTCGGTGAAACAGCGCATGCAGGCGGCCACGCATAGACCGCAGTCGGTACACTTATCCTCTTCTATCGAAACCCAGCTCATAATTATTCCCCCATAATATTATTGATCAGTTTCATTGGTAAAAAAAAATCTTAAAAAGAACAGATTAATCATGGTTGACTTCCTTTTTACTTTAGAGAGATTAAGCCCGCCTTTCCTTTTATGTCAAGGGAAAAACCGGACTATCGCTCAGTCAACCGCATTTCTCTATGCTTTGTAAGCATCCCGGTTTAAATACAAACGCAGGGCTGAGCGGGCCGTCCGAAGGCTCAAAAAGCGCGCTCCAAGGTAAGAAGCCGCAAAATCTGATCATCAAGCGCCAGATGAAGTTACTGTAATGCTGAAGCAAAAGTTTTAACCATGAAGAAATCTGCTTGACATGTTTTTCTTCAACTATTAGTATACTTCCATTCAATACAGTCGGGTTAAGGTATTTTCCATGCACTGGGAAGCAGGGAAAAACTGAGGCTGTGTTGTCTGAGAGTAAACTGTTCATCTACTTCTTGTCCGGTTAAAAAAAGCTCAAGGTATAGTGAAGCTTGGAGTGTTTTTTTGCTCTGAGGTTATATCAATTTCTTTATTATCGTGTCTATTTCAATGAGAACCAGCTTGGGACACCTGAATACGCATGGTTGGCTGGACATGAGAAACAAACCGCTGCGTATTAGCCCGAGAGAGTTGTCAGGCAACTTGAAATCATTAATTGCCTCATGCGGAAAAACTTGGATGGTCGGGCTGGCCGACCGTCTAAGGTTTAAAGTCATTTTGCAACCTTAACCCTTTTTGGAGGAGGTAGGAGGAGTTGGTATGAGACGATTACGTGAAAAAAGGCGATTTTCTAAACCGCAACTGACTACCTTTTTTTTGATACTCATTTTCTGTCTGAGTATCACGGCCACAGGATTTGCGGGGGAGATGATCACAGGCAAGGACCTTTTCAAACACACAACCAAGGGCGCTGTTTATGGAGGCGTTTATCGGTCCAGCTCGAACGCCCCGAGGTCCTTAGACGCTCACCAGGAGACCTACGGACTGACAACCCAGGTTACTAACAACACCAACAACACCCTAGTGCGCCTGACCCAGGATATGACCGGGGTCGAGCCGGACCTGGCCAAGAGCTGGCGGCGATTGGATCCTCTGACTTATGAATTTAAGATTCACAAGGGCGTGCGCTTTCAGGACATCCCGCCCATGAACGGCCGCGAACTGACCTCGACGGACATCAAGTACAGCATCCAGCGCGTGGCCGGGAAGTATGGCAAAAGGGCAAACTTCAAACACCGCTACTATTTTGAAGGTAAGCTGGCTTCCATTGAAACACCCGACAGATACACCGTTATCTTTAAAACCAAGGAACCTTATGCGCCTTTTATCAGGTATATCGCCGCGCCCTGGTCTACTATCGTGCCCCGGGAGGCGGTGGAGAAGTATGGCGACCTGAAGAGGAAGGCTCTGGGGACCGGCCCGTTCATTCTCAAGGAGTTTGTCCGGGGTTCCCACATCATCATGGTAAAAAACCCGAATTACTTCAAAAAAGGCCTGCCTTATCTGGATAAGATTCACTACAAGATCATGCGCGATCCGGCTGCGATTCTCGCTGCCTTTCTGGCGGGGAAACATAATGCCACCGGCTTCTATTTCTTCCAGCTTCCAACCGTGAAGAAAGAAGCGCCTGAGTGTAATATTTTCAGGGCGAAAGGGACCCATATGTGGGTCATCAGGACCCCTCCCTGGATCAAGGGTAAAAAACCGCAGCAGCCGCCGTTTGATAAAAGGAAGGTCAGGCAGGCCATTGGCCACGCCATTGATAAGAAGAGGCTCCTCAAGCTGGCCTGGGGTGGTTTTGGCACGGTGCAGATCGGATGTGTGCCCAACTTTCCACCTTTCTCCTTGCCTCCGGAGGACCAAATTGAGTACAATCCCGAGAAGGCCAAGAAGCTCCTGGCCGAGGCCGGGTATCCCAACGGGTTCAACACCGAGTTTATCACCTGGAACCTGTCTTACGTGACCAAGCCGGCCCAGGTGATCAAGGAGATGCTGGCCGAGGTGGGTATCAATGTCAATCTGAAGACCATGGAGATGGCCCAGTACTTCAACAAGACCTACCGCTTTGATTATTTCATGTCTCTCCATATCATGACCGCGGCGGTGGACCCGGAAGAGATGTTCGCTCCTTATTACGGGCAGGTGGATAAATCCACCTTTTACAAGTGGAGCAATGAAAAAATTTGGAAGGCAATTGCGGAACAGTCACGTGAACTGGATGAGAAAAAGCGCATCGCCATGATCCACAAGATCCAGCGCATGGTTAATGAGGATGCCCCGAACCTGTTCTGTTACACGCAGTATCGTTTCTGGACCAATAGGCCTTATGTCCACTACAAGTTCTACCACAACGAATATCAAGTCAGACTGATGGAGGAGTGCTGGCTCGCGAAACACTAGAAGCAGACCGTCGGCCGCCGGCTGTGACCAAGCCGGCGGCCGGCCCAGTCAAAGGATAGCAAGGATTTAAATGAGTAGATACATCATCAGAAGGGTTCTGCTGCTTATTCCGACCATTGCCTTGGTTTCTTTCCTGGTTTTCTGCATCGTGCGCCTGATTCCCGGGGATGTAGTCGAGCTGATGGTGGCTGAACAGGGTTTTGCCGATGACGCGGATGAACTAAGAGAAATCTTGGGTCTGGATAAGCCTCTTCTGACGCAGTACTTCAGGTATATGAAAGGGGTCTTTCAGGCGGACCTGGGGATTTCTCTATGGAGTGGAGAGCCGGTTCTGGATGAAATCGCCCGGCGGTTGCCCATCAGCTTTGAACTGGCCTGCATGGCCCTTGTCTGGACTTTTTTAATGGGCGTACCCATTGGTGTTATTTCCGCTTTAAAACAAGATAGTCTCTTAGACTACATTTTGAGAAGTTGGGCCATCGGCGGCCTCTCCATCCCTGGTTTCTGGATTGCAACCCTGATTCTGGTCTTCGGGGCCATCTGGTTCAAGTGGGTTCCACCCATGGATTATATTCCTTTCAGGGAAAATCCCATTCAGAATCTTTCTCAACTTCTGGCCCCCTCCCTTGTCCTTTCCCTGGCCATGTCAGCCAGCATTATGAGGATGACCAGGACCATGATGCTGGAAGTAACGGGGGAGGATTACATCCGCACGGCCAAGGCCAAAGGGCTTACAGGCTATACGGTCGTCGTCCGTCATGCCCTCAAGAACGCTATGATACCCGTCCTGAGCATCATGGGACTCCAGCTGGCTTTTCTGATTGGAGGCACGGTCATCATGGAGAGTATTTTCGTTCTGCCAGGCATGGGCAAGTATCTGATTGACGCCATCACCTGGCGTGATTATCCGGCCATCCAGGGGATTAATCTCTTCCTCTGTTCGTCAATTATCACAATAAATTTAATGGTAGACATAATTTACGGATTCCTGGACCCCAGAATCCGGTATCAATAGATGCTAGACCTGAATTTTTTCCAAGAGGTTAACAATGAGCGAGGTCACTGATTTTACCTCAGATTATCTTGTAGACGAATTTGATCTTCCCAAAAGGCATCACTGGACTCTGGAACTATTAATCCAGCTTGTGAAAAACAAGCCGCTCGGCGCCTTTGGAGGCTTCCTGGTCCTTGGCCTGGTCCTGGTTGCTATCTTTGCCCCGATCATCGCACCCTATGGGCCCAATGATATTCATGCGGAGCGGATTGTGGAGCAGCCCAGCCGAACTTTTTACTTCGGTACCGACGCTTTAGCCAGAGACGTCTTCAGCCGTATTGCGTTCGGCGCCAGAGTTTCCCTGACCGTCGGGCTCGGCGCCGTCTCCCTCAGTATTACCCTGGCCACGATCATCGGTATTCTCTCCGCCTATATTGGCGGGGTGGTGGACACCGCCATCCAGCGCTGTGTGGACGCCATGATGTCCTTCCCCTGGCTGGTCATCATGCTCACGGTCATGGCCATCCTGGGGCCGGGGACCGGAAATGTCGTCCTGGCCCTGGGCATTGCCGGATTCAGCGGAAGCTCCCGCGTCATTCGCGGCGCGGTCATGGCAATCAGAGAAAGCGAATATCTCCTTTCAGCCAGGGCCACCGGATGCAAACAGTGGGTCATCATCATCTTTCACGTGCTGCCCAATGTCGCTGCCCCGATCATCGTGCTGGCCACCCTTGGACTGGGCAACGCCATCCTGGCCGAGTCCGCTCTCAGTTTTTTGGGCTTCGGCGTTCCGCCTCCAGCACCCTCGTGGGGAAGAATGCTCAGCGGTGACGGCCTCAACTACATGCTTCAGGCGCCGGGCCTGGCTATCTTCCCCGGCCTGGCCATCAGCATCGCCGTCTTTGGATTCAACATGCTGGGCGACGCCCTGCGCGATCTGCTTGATCCAAGGCTGCAAGGCACCGGAGGAGGTAGGACCTAAAACGTTTCCATGGAAATAATGGAAGCGGCTCTCTGCTCAGCCTTCACTCATCAAGCAACGGAAATTGCAGAAACAGGTTCTTCGCCGCCCGATCAGCTTTATACCAGGTTGCGATCAAACATTTACTAACGAATTGTCATTCCGAACCCCCGGCCCTCCGGCAGAAGCCATAGGGTTATTTGGCAAAGAAACTGTTTTCAAGTTTTGGATTTCTGGTCTTTCATATGTTAATAAAGGCCAAGACTACTACGAACGCGCTTATAAATAACGGGTCATCTATAATAAAAAAAACATGCAAATTCAATGGGTTTCATAGCCAAGCAGTTGTAGGTCAGGGTGCGAAGCTGCCTTACATGCATGGGCGCTCGCCACTGGGGGTTATTCTTGCCTAAAGCTGTTAAGAAAGAAGCGTCAGGCTGAAAATGGCCATGTTGCCCAAGGCATGAATAACAACCGGAACCAGCAGATGGCCTTCCAGTTCATAAGCTAAGGCAAACATGATACCTCCAGCTATTTGCATCAGAGGCAGACCCGGCCCGCCAGCATGGGCAAGAACGAAAAGCAGTGTGCTGGCCGCTAGAGCCACGATCACGCCCCATCGTCTCAGAAAGCCGTATACGATTCCGCGGAAAAAGAGCTCTTCCGCCAGGGGAGCTACCGTCCCGCCCACCAGGAAAAACAGACCCGCCTGCCAGGATTTTGACGGGAGAGGGGTTTGGAGGAGTCTCAGGGGGTTGCTGCCAGCCGCATAAATGACGGTGAAACAGAAAACGGCGATCAGTCCAAAACCGGCCGACCAGATCAGCCCTTTTTTAAGGCCGGGTACGATCTGGTTCCTTGCCAGCCCAATGGATGACAGTCCGCGCCCCCAGATTACAACAATCAGAAGCATGAGAACGATCTCGATCAGACGCAGCGTCCCGACCGCGGGGATTTTAAAAGAGAGGTGGCCCAGGATGAGCGTCCCGGCGGCCCGTTCAACCAGAACGAGGACCAGGATACTCAAGAGAAAGATTCTTAACTCGATCTTCTTTGTTTCCATCCCAGCTTCCGCAAGGCGCGGTAGGCGTACCCCTGAACGTACCAGTCGTCAGATTTATTGATGCGCTCGATAATTTGCCTCGTGACCCTTCTTTCCCCTCGCCAGCCCAGGGCCTCATAGACCATGCACACCACATTTAAGCTGGGATCGTCCCATAGAGAAAGCAGGTCCTGATATGTCTCGGCCCGCCGACTCACGCCCAGGGCTTGGCCCAGCCAGTAGCGCTCGACGGTTTTTGGGCTTGAGAGCATTTGTCGGTAGGCCGGAAAATCGTTTATCTCCAGTCTGTTTTCTTTGATTATTTTCAAGGCCGCCACCCGTTTCTCCCAGTGTTTGGCCTCAAGGGCTTCGGATACGTCTTTGACCTCCCGGGCCATGCCTTTGTTTTTCATAACTGGAAACAATAAAGCCAGGCCGATGAAAAAACAAAGGACCGCAGCCAGGAAGACGGAAGGATCAGAACCAATAAAAAGGCCGGTTAAACCCCGCAAAATGGAAAAAATAAATAGATACAAAAGGATCGGAAATCCAATGAGCAGGGACCAGAAGGTGGCCTGCCGGAAAAGAAGATAACAATCGCTTTTTGCGGAAATCTGCCTCAAAACTTCCGCCGGACGGGCGAAAAACTCCCTGGAGGTGATTTGGAGGATGGTTCTGTTCCTGGTCATAAAGGCCAGGGAGCCGTCATTTTTTTTAACCGTGAGGTCAACCGTCGCCTCTTTGCCCAGAGGCAGGTAATCATACCTGAGTAATACATTTTCCATACGCCGGCGCAGAGGATTCTCCTGAATTGCTGTCAGGTTTACGGTCTTGAGAAGCTTCTGATCCAGAGACTTGAAGACCTCGGCCGGGTAGAGAGTATAGCGATAGTAAACATCGTTGATCCTTTTCCCGACCGGATTTGACAGGAGAAGGCTGTCGCGGATGTTTATAAATAGATAGTCGTCCAGCTGGAACGACCACAGGACCACCAGAGCGGCCACGGGCAACAGAAAGACGATCCTGTTCCGGCGGTAGTTCTGGTCAAGCTGCCTGGCCGAGCGTCTAACACTGAGCCAGAAGACCGCGGTAGGGATGAGCAGGAAATATAAAGAGACCATCGGACTTATCCCGCGCCAGTTCAACGTCACCAGAAATCCCAGCCAGCAAAGTAAAAACAAGATCAGCCAGATTTTGTTCCGGCCGAGTATTTGATCCCAGAGGCGCGCCAGGGTAAAAGATAAAACCGACAGCCCGGCGCCCAGGCTCACGGTAAAAAAGAAACCGCCCCATATGGCCGGGCCAGGATCTTTGAGATGCAGAGCTGCGTGCTGGTTGGGGACAGCCAGGTAACCTGCTTCGGAAATGACCGTGACCATCTCGTGAAGGTGCGCGTTTGAAAGGTAGACGTGAATAGTGGCCAGGACCTGGGCCAGGATTAAACCCAGAAGGAGGCCGCCGAGGCCGCTGAAGGCCTTGTCCCTGCCCACTTTGAGCCTCATAAACTTTGACGGAGGGCGTCGGAGAAGAGCACCGAGCAGTAACGGCAAAACCGGTCCGACTTCTGGTCAATGTGTTCCAGGTCATGCGCAAAGCTCATGACACAGTTATTATCGTCGCAGTGAACCAGGTTGAAGGTATGCCCCAGTTCATGAACCACCTCCTTGAAGACCCTCTGCACCATCACATCAAAAGGCACCGGTGTTCCTGTGTCTTTTCCCGAGAGACGGTAAAGTGAAACAACGGCGGCCTGGCCGGGCAGCATGGCTTCACCATAGACATAGGTTAAAATCGGAATAAAGAGGTCCACCTCCGTCAGACCCACGATGCGTTTGCAGCCTGGGGGAGCTTTCCTGACCAGGTCCTCGAGGATGGCTTTGGAGAGATACTGCTGCCGGGCAGGGTTATAGGCGAACTCGGGAGAACCGCAGCCCTCAAGAATGGTGATCGGGAAAGGAAATATCTGATTTAATTCTATGACCAGGGCCTCCAGGATATCCAGATCAATTTGGCCATAAGCCCTCAGCCCAATAAAGCTCTCCTCAGGCATTACTCGGTTTTTTAAGCCCGTACTTCTTGATACGATTATAGAGCGTCACCCGGTCAATACCCAGGGTGGCCGCTGCCTTGGAGATGTTCCACTGCGTGTCTTCGAGGACTTCAATGATATGAGCCTTTTCTACTTCCTTGAGGCTTCCATCCTTGGGGGTGTAGAGCGGTTTCTCTTGATAAAAGGGGAGGCTTTCCGCCTGGATGGCGCGGCCTCGTCCCACGACCACGGCCCTTTCAATAGCGTTTTCGAGTTCACGAACGTTGCCAGGCCAATCGTAAAGCATCATCTCGTCAAGCGCCTTCCGGGAGATGCTGTCAAAGGGCTTGTTCAGCTCTTTGGCCATGCGGCGCAGGAAGTGGTTGGCCAGGAGGGGGATGTCTTCCTTGCGCTCCCTCAAAGGCGGCGCATGGATGGTGATGACGTTGAGCCGGTAATAGAGGTCCTGCCGGAAGGCGCCTTCCTGGATGGCCTGGCCGAGTTCGCGATTGGTGGCGGACATAATGCGAAAGTCCGCTTCAATGGGCTGTGTGCCGCCAACCCGATAAAACTGCTTTTCTTCCAGGACATGAAGCAGGTCAATTTGCATCTTCATGCTGATCTCACCGACTTCATCTAGAAAAAGGGTTCCCCCCTGGGCCAGTTCGAAACGCCCCTTTTTGCTGACCACGGCATCGGTGAAAGCCCCTTTCTCGTGGCCAAAGAGTTCGCTCTCTAAAAGGTGTTCGGTAAAGGCCCCGCAGTTGACGGCAATAAACGGACCATAGGCGCGGGGACTCTGGGTATGAATGGCCTTGGCCACCAGGCCTTTGCCTGTCCCGGTCTCACCGGTGATCAGAATGTTGGAATCCGTTTCGGCCACGTCTAAAATCAGGTCAAAGACCTTTTGCATGGCCCTGGATTGACCGATGAGGCTTTCGAGCCGGGTTTTTTCCCTGATCTGGTCCTTGAGGATGATGTTCTCTTCCGCCAGACCCTGGTAATCAACGATTTTCCTGACCAGCATCCCGATTTCATTTGGATCAAAAGGCTTGAGCAGGTAGTCATAGGCGCCGCCTTTCATGGCCCGGATGGCGGTATCAATGGAGCCATAGGCCGTAATCATGACCACCGCCATATCGGGCTCCTCCTCTTTAAGACTGTCAAGGAGCTCCAGGCCGTCCATGCCCGGCATCTTGTTGTCCAGGAACATGATATTATACCGGTGCTTCTTGAGCAGTTCCAGGGCCTCGTCAGCGCTGGCCGCCGTATCAACCTCATAACCGTCCATCTTCAGCCAGCCTGACAAAGATTCCCGAACGATCAATTCGTCGTCCACGACCATAATACGGACCTTTTTTTTCATGACACGGCCCTCCTGGGGTCTAATTTTTGTCCTGGGGTCATTGTCCTGGGTGGTATGCTGGGAGTCTGATCAAGAAGGTTGTGCCTTCCGGCCCGGTTTTTTCGACATCAATCTGGCCCCTGTGTTCTTTGATGATACCGTAACTCACTGGCAGTCCCAGTCCGACGCCCTTGCCTTCCTGTTTGGTGGTGAAGAAAGGCTCAAAGATGTGAGGCAGATTGGCTTCGGGAATTCCAGCCCCGGTGTCAGCAACCCTGATTTGAATCACGTCTTCCTGTTGGTTGTAATCGGTAGCCAGGATCAGTCGGCCGGCCTTCTCTTCTGACATGCTTTCGGTAGCGTTAAAGATGAGGTTTATCAAGACCTGCTGTATCTGATTGAGGTCGCAGTGTAGCGGAGGCAAATCAAGCTTATATTCCTTTGTGATCTCTATGTCATGAAGAGATAAATAATGCGAGTTCAAAGCAAGAACCTTTTCAATTACCTGGTTGATGTCCGTCACCTCCGATTCCAACTTGGATTGCCGGGCAAAAGCAAGGAGGTTGGAGACGATTTTAGAACAACGGGTCGTTTCGGTCTCCATGAGCTGTAAGTGATTGACGATATCATCAATCTTCTCTGGAGAGAGCCCCTGTTCCTTGATGATTCGCTGGATGAGACGGTTGAAGGTCAAAATCCCGGAGAGCGGATTATTGAGCTCATGCACCACCGAGGCCGAAAGCTTACCCAGAGAAGTCATCTTGTCCTGCTGGATTAGTTTGCGGTGGGTCTCCTCAAGCTGCCGTGTCCTCTCTTCCACGGCCTCTTCCAGACGGCGGGTCATCTCTTCCTGGGCACGGTGACGTTCGGTGATGTCCCGCGTTATCTCCACAAAGTGATTTATCTCTCCCTCAATGTCCTTGATAGGATGGATGGTCAGGTCTATGATTCGCTCTTCTCCTTCAAGGGTACGATGGGTATGGATGGCATGAACCGGCTCATCCAGGCTCCGGGCAGACTCAAGAGGGCAAGGATGCTCGGGCGGCCGGCATGGCGCCTCTGAATGGTGAAAAACCTCATGGCAGTTCCGGCCCACGACGTCTTCCTCTGAAAAGCCCATCCTTTCCAGGAGCGGCTTATTGGCCTGGATGATCTTATAATTGCCGTCAATGACCACAATGCCATCCCGGATTCCATTGACAATAGTCTGAAATTCATCGCGCTGGCCCCTGAGCCTTTTCTCGTCGAACTGGATCATATCCCAGAAGAGCCGTACCGCAGGATGCGCCACGAAACGAATGTGCAGTGGACGGGTTTGAAGGACATCCTGCAGAATTTTTTCATCAGGCGTAAGGATAAAAATCTGGTTAATGCCCAGCTCGGGCTTGTAAAAATCGTGATAATCCGGCGTGGTGAAGATGCCAAGCTCACGAGCCAGGACCAGGCCGGGCGCGTTTTCATCTGGATCAGCTACGGCCACGATACGGCCTGAGACATGTTTTGTCATGTCTTGCCGGAAGGTTTTGACAAGCATGTCATGGCAGAACTCATCCCCGCCGATGATTCCGATCCTTAAGATCTCGTTGTTTTCATTCATATTTCATCGTTCCAGGCTGGCCCTGATTGTTTCCGCTCACTGCCTGTTAACCTCAGGGTAAGTGATTCGGTCATGAAAATCAAGTTAAGTCCTCAACTTAAGGCTTAGGAGGTTTCATTTCTGACTTAAAATGCGTGAGGATCAAACCAGCACAAACAAGTTTCCTTGTGAAATCAAAATGAGGTTAAGGTCAGGAAGTTAAATTGGTTTATTTTAGAAACGATGGAAAATACTTGACCTCCTGATGATATAGTGATATCTAAACTATCTTTCTGAACCGGTGAGGGAAGAAATGTCCCCATCAATTCAAAAAAAGACGGTTATGAATGCCGAGCAGGTGGCTTCGGCTTTGAACCGTATAGCACAGGAGACCCTCGCCGCCCATTCGAATGTGGAAAACTTGGCTCTGGTCGGTATACGGACCGGCGGGGCTTATCTGGCCCGGCGACTTCAGAAGCTGCTCTCCAAAAAAAGCGGCCGCGAGATCCCAACCGGAATTATAGACATCACGCTTTACCGGGATGATTGGACCCTGATCGCCGCCAAACCGATCGTGGGGAAGACTGAGCTGGACTTTTCAATAGACGACAAGGAAATCATACTCGTAGACGACGTGCTGTTTACTGGACGCACCGTCCGGGCCGCCATGGACGCCCTGATAGACTTCGGGCGACCGGCCAAAATTGAGCTGGCTGTCCTGGCGGATCGGGGTCAACGAGAGCTGCCCATCTGTCCCAACTACACCGGTTTAACCCTTCAGATAGGCCACCAGGAAAGGGTCAATGTCTACCTGTCCGAACTCGGTCATGAGGACGAGGTAGCTGTTGAAGTGCTGGCCTAGGTGCGTGTCGGAGAACCTTATTTTTTTAAAAATGACCACAGTATATAGATCAATTAATACTTTTAAATACTATATGTTGTGATTCATATTCAAATTTCTTGGTATTCCGACACGCTCCTAGGTGAAAAAAAGTACAAACCCCTATTGACAAGTCCAACACCGTTCAATATAACCCTGATGTCATTTTAAACATGACCCTTGTGTTATTTACGAGTAAATCGTTTCACAAGCGGAGGCTCAAATGACGAAACACAAAAACGAAGCCGTCGGATCCATCATGGTCGTGGGCGGAGGCATCGCCGGAATGCAAGCGGCGCTCGATCTGGCGGATTCGGGCTACTTTGTTTATCTCGTTGAAAAATCCCCGGTCATTGGCGGGATGATGTCACAGCTTGACAAGACCTTTCCCACCAATGACTGCGCCATGTGAATTATCTCGCCCAAACTGGTCGAGGTCGGCCGGCAC
>JAFDHD010000032.1 GCA_019308995.1 Deltaproteobacteria bacterium
GTATAGACTTTTTTCCCTTGTTTTGACTTGATGCGTTCGATGTGCATATTGGCTACCAATATAACACATTAGTTCTATTTGTCAAGATATATATTATTATTTTACTGGCTACCACTTTTTGACTAAAAACACACTTTATTCTCAGAATATCAATAGCTTATATCATTTGCACGCCGGAACATCGGTTGTATAGGGCGGTTTAAAAGTGCGGGTATGGCGGTCCAATAGTGCGCAACCAAGTTAATAAATGTGGATATTATCCTTGGTTAAGTGACCCTTTAAAAATCTGGATTCCACGAGCTACACAGAAATACATCTATACTAGCTCGTAAAACTATGGCGCTTTGTTGGGAATGATGTTGGGAATTGATTTTATTGCATGAATAGGGGTCAACTAATATTAGCTAACCCCTTGAAATTTTTCTGGTAGTCCCAACGGGGATCGAACCCGTGTCTCCGGCGTGAGAGGCCGGTATCCTAGACCGCTAGACGATGGGACCTCATATAGAGACCTGATCAATTTTTTGGCTGGGGGACAGGGATTCGAACCCCGGTATGCAGATCCAGAGTCTGCTGTCCTGCCACTAGACGATCCCCCAGCATGTTAATGATCTTATCTAAATTCCCTTTTGCGGTCAACCGCTTTTGGCTCAAAAGATGTCTGTATCAAAGAAATCGCACTTATGCGCCAGGCAGAGCGGCCATGTATTTTTGAGCCTTTTTCAGCCGGGCCAAAACGCGATTCTTACCTAAAATACTCATGATCTCGAACAGACCCGGGCTGGCCGACCGCCCGGTCAGGGCGAGCCGCACCGCCTGGGCGATCTTCCCGAGTTTGATATCGTGCCTCTTAACCAGGTCCTCGAAAAGAGACTCCAGGCCCTTTTCAGTAAAAGCATCAAGGGCTTTGACCCGCTCGATCAGATCGGCCATAACCGGGGTTAAATCGAGTTTCAAAAATTTCCTGGCCGCCTTGGATTCATACTCGATCTTATCGTCATCCACCAGATAGAATTTTGCCCCATCGGCCAGTTCGTCCAGGGTCTTGGCCCGAGGCTGCAACGTAACCACGGCCCGGGTTAAATAGTCCCTGTCCGGGCTGGACAGGCCTTTCTGCTGGAGAAAGGGCATGACCAATTCGGCCAGACGGACCGGGTCGGCCTCCTTGAGGTAATGGGCATTGAGCCAGTTAAGCTTTTCAATGTCAAATATCCCGGCTGACCGGCCGACGTTATCCAGGCTGAATTTTTCAATCAACTCCTCCCGGCTGAATATCTCCTGATCGCCAAAAGACCAGCCCAATCGCACCAGATAGTTCACCAGGGCTTCTGGCAGATAGCCGGTTTCTCTGTAGGCCAGTACAGAAGTGGCCCCGTGCCGCTTGGAGAGGCGCGCCCTGTCAACGCCCAGGATCAGAGGCACGTGCCCGAACTCAGGAGGCGAAGCCTCAAGGGCCTTATAAAGCAGAATCTGACGCGGGGTGTTGTTCACGTGGTCGTCACCGCGCAGCACGTGCGTGATGTCCATGGTCAGATCATCCACGACCACTGCAAAGTTATAAGTCGGCAGGCCGTCGCTTCTGAGGATGACCAGGTCGTCCAGTTCAGCATTGTCCATGACGATGTGACCTTTGATCAGATCGTTCCAGCCCGTGGTTCCGGTCAGGGGGCCTTTGAAGCGTACCACCGCCTCTGGTCCAGGTCCGAGGCCCTTATCTCGACACTTGCCATCATACTTGGGTTTCCCGCCCTGTTTGAGGACCTGTTCGCGGCGGGAGGTAAGCTCATCAGGCGTGCAGTGGCAGTAGTAGGCTCGCCCAAAATCGAGCAGCCTTTCAATATATTCCAGGTAGATTTCAATGCGCTGGCTTTGGAAATACGGCCCTTCGTCCCAGTCCAGCCCCAGCCAAGTCAATGACTCCAGCACGGCCGCAGTGGCTTCCTCGGTTGAACGCTGAACGTCAGTGTCCTCGATACGCAAGATAAAGGCGCCCTTGTTAGCCCTGGCCAGGAGCCAGTTAAACAGAGCGGTTCTTGCCCCGCCGATATGCAGGTAACCGGTGGGGCTGGGAGGGAAACGGGTTCGAATCTTATTCATGTGTCAAGCTGTCCTTGTTAATCTTTAAAGGGAAGTATTTACCAAAAAGTTCCATAAGGCACAAGGGACAATAAAAAAATGCCTTCATTACCTTATGACGCGCCCGATCATGTCTGACCGGGGGTCCAGGCCAAGGTAATCCAGGACGGTGGGGGCAACGTCGTAAATATTAAGCCCCCTTCGCTGCCCAGGCGACCGGTTCAAATCCCCCTCTTTGACGGTCATGATCAGGAGACCGTCCTGGGCATGATTGGCGTCATCAGGGCCAATGTCATTCTCAAAGGTATAAAGAGGCTGATCTTGGCCCACGAGACCTACTGACCGCCAGGCCAGATTTCCAAAATAAACGATAAGATCAGGAGGCACGTTCCTTACGGCGCGGTATATTTCCTCCGGCTTGAAAACCCGGGTTCCCATGGGTTTGTTCAGGTGATCCACCTGGTTTTCAAGCTGGTCCTTGATTTCGCTGCGAAGCTTTTCATAATCTTCAGGCCGGATCTGACCTTGAGGCTCCCGGCCGGCCACATTAAAAAAGAGGCGGCCGTAGTACCCGCCTTCACCCCAGACCCTTGTGCCTGACCAGTCAACCATATTTGGAGTCAGCCGCACCGCAGTCTTCGGTGTTTCTTTGAGCGTAAGATACCCTTCCCTGATCAGCCATTGGTTAATGGAGAAACCTCCGACCATGGTCCGGGCTCCGTGATCCGAGACGACCAGGAGCATGGTTCCTGCCGGGGCAAGCTCGACCAGCCGCCCGATTTTGGCGTCCAGCTCCCTGTAGTAGTCCCGGATTACAAACTCGTACCTGTTGCCCGGTTCATAAAGACGATGCATCTGATCGTGATAACGCCAGAAACCGTGCTGGATGCGATCCACGCCCATCTCAACCATCATAAAGAAATCCCAATCTTTCCTGAAGAGAAGATATTCCGCGGCCTTAAAACGAGCATCAGTCATCTTGCGGATCTGGGCCAGGAGCCGGTCCTTATCCTCGGTACGAAATTCATCCACATCAATCATGTAGTCACCACCGGCAGCTTCGTCCAGTTCAGTTTTGAACTCATCAGGATATGTGAATTGCACCTCCTTGTTCGGCGCCAGAAAGCTGGAGACCATAATCCCCTTTAGCGGCCGGGGGGGATAACTTTGAGGCACGCCCAGCAGGATGGCTGTAAGCCGATTGCGGGAAAGGAGCTGATAAAGCGTTGTCTCTTTAATGTGGCTCGAATTTGCCAGGTAAAGGGCGTCATAGGAATAATCCTTGCGGTTCCGAAAACCATACAGACCTAGCTGGCCCGGGTCCTTGCTGGTCAGCATGGAGGCCCAGGCCGGGACGGTAATAGGCGGAATGGTGCTCCTCAGCGGGCCATACAGACCCTGGTCCATCATGGCTGACAGGTTCGGGAGATCGGTCCGCCACTGATCGAATACGAGGCCCGGTTCAGCGCAATCCAGGCCCATAATAAGCACCTTCTTTTGCATCTCTGATGTTCTTTATACCATAAAACAGGGAAACTTTTTAAAGGTCCGTCAGGAACTTCTCATAAAAATGCTCCTTAAAATAGACCCGGGTTTTAAAATTCCTTCCGAATCATTATATCGCACCCAGGAAGAAATCGAAGCCTGGGATGGCAGGTATCTCATTTTTGCAAACAGCCTGAACGAGTATGGGCCAGTCATATCTGAATAAAAAAAATCTTCTAGCGCATGAATCGCCGCAAAAAAGATGCAGATTTCACCGCACTTGAAAAAGGTCTCCCCAATACCCTAACAGGATAAAAAAACTTGGTTATATCATTGAGGACAAGCTCGGAGATCACCTGGCAGGAAGCCAGAAACTGCAATTAATTATAAGGGGCTCAAAGATAAACTTGAGCTGCATCTGAAGCATGAGAAAGTTCAAAAGAAGATGGGAATCTCGACTGAAAAGCTCAAACAAGAAGCAGAAATCAAGCTATGTTTTACGAGCGGCCCGGAAGAGCTGACATCCTGTTCACTCACTATTTCAACTCAACTATCTTTTTATCTTGACCTTTTTGAAAAATTTGTTCTATGATACCTTAATAAGTTAATGTCCCAGCGATATTCATGAAGTGATTTCGCGACAAAGGTTGGTCTCTTTTAAGAGAGACAATCAGGGGCACGGGACCTTATCTGAAGGAGGATCATATCTTGACAAAAGGCACCGTGAAGTGGTTCAGCAACAAGAAAGGGTACGGGTTCATCGAACAAGACGATGGAGGGGACATCTTTGTTCACTATTCCTCTATCGAAACACCTGGGTTCAAAACTCTCGAAGGAGGAGACCGGGTGACCTTTGATGTGGAAGAAAGTGAGCGAGGCCCTGAAGCCAAGAACGTTAAGAAGGATTAATTAGCAGGAATATCGCTGTTTAAGACATCTCATTTCCCTATGA
Source organism: Deltaproteobacteria bacterium (assembly GCA_019308995.1). Classification (NCBI taxonomy): domain Bacteria; kingdom Pseudomonadati; phylum Myxococcota; class Myxococcia; species Deltaproteobacteria bacterium. The sequence continues at coordinate 4,514 of JAFDHD010000032.1, forward strand.
TGGGATGTTCAATTTTTAGGAACAGATCCAAATTATTTGATTGTTTCTTAAGGGGAGCTTTTTTAAAAATTACCTCTTGAGATGTAATCGCGAACATTAGTATTTGGTTTCACCAAAACTAGTTACCTGCGATACACGTCTGGGATATCCATTTTAAAATTTAAAAAAAGAATGCTGAGCGGCTGGGAAATTTCCTGAGGATAACCATGTAAACCGACTGACTTCCAGGTGAACCAGTTCTTCGTAAAAAAAGAACACAGCCATGAAACCAAAAATTTTGCAGGGGTATTTCTGCTAAAATTAGAATTTATTTATAATAATAGCAAAATATTACGAAAAAAACCTCCCGCTCGGCACATACTCAGCCTCTTCGTGCAGATATCGAAACACAGCCCCCTTGTATTTTCAAAAAAAATGGATATATTTCCCCACAAGAATGAGAAATCGTTCACCAACCCAATAAAATGTCCAACCCGGACATACCCACCTGGAGTCCCTGACTGCGCCCTTATCCTAAGGCATTACGCCAGGGACTCCTTCCCTACCTCAACCTTGTGTTTCAATGAAAGACCCCATCCAAAGGCCTGACAGCATCTGTTGAGGAGGCTGGCGGCACGAAGCGGCATCCCTCCCCCAGGATCTGAAAGTAAAATTATATTTATCTTGGCAGTGCTTTCTGAATGGAGTAACTTGTATCAGGTTTTGGTTGCAGCGGCCTCGCGAGCTGAAAACAAAACTTAACCCTCAGCGGGATATTGTTCATTTCTTTTCCTTGACATTTCACACACTTTCACTTAGATTTTTTTATTAAGCTCATTGCTTGCAAACAAAGGAGCAGATATGAAAGACATCACTCAAGTGCGTAATATCGCACTTATTTCTCATGGCGGTTCAGGCAAAACCACACTGGCCGAAGCCTTTCTCTACTTTACCAAAACAACCAACCGCCTGGGCAGCGTGGATGAAGGCACAAGTATCCTTGACTTTGAACCTGAAGAAATCAAGCGCCGCGCCTCCTTAAGCTCTGCTTTTCATCACTTACCCTGGAAAAAAAACGTGATCTCCTTCGTGGACACACCAGGGGATGAGAATTTCATCAATGACACCATGACCTGTCTACAGGGGGTGGACGGCGCGGTGGTTCTGATTGACGCCGTGGATGGGATTAAAGTCGGCACTGAAAGAGTCTGGGAGTTTGCTGACAGCTCCGAATTACCTCGCCTGATCTTCATCAATAAAATGGACCGGGAGCGGGCCGATTTCTTCAAAATTGTTGATGAATTAAGCAAGTTATTTAAAATAAAATGTGTGCCTGTCCAGGTACCTATCGGCGCTGAACATGACTTTAAAGGTCTGGTTAACCTTTTGGATGCAAAGGCCTATATTTACGAAGCGAAAACAGGCAACTTTTCTCAGGGTGACATCCCGGACGACCTGGCCGAAATTGTACTGACCTGGCGGGAACAATTGATTGAAAATATAGCTGAAACCGATGACGACCTCTTAGAAAAATACCTGGATGCCGGTGAACTCAGCTCCGAAGAAATCAATCAGGGCCTGTTCAGTAGTGTCAAGTCCAGGAACCTGGTCCCGGTTTGCTGCGGGTCCGGTTCGACCTTCATCGGTCTGTCTCATTTATTGGACCTGATTAAAGACGTTCTGCCTTCACCTGTGGAAAGGGGTCCGATTCAAGGGCACTCCCCGAAAGACAATGGTGAAATCTCGCGAGAGCCCAAGGCCGACGAACCTTTTTCCGGCCTGGTCATTAAAACAATTACCGATCCTTACGCTGGACAATTATCCATCTTTCGTGTCTTTTCAGGGACCATCACGCCGGATTCAACCTTTTATAACGCCTCCAGTGAGACAGGGGAACGTTTTAGCCAGCTTTTGATGCTTGAGGGAAAATCCCAGAAACCAATAGAATCGGCCGGTCCAGGGGATATTGTCGCCGTGGCCAAGCTCAAGGCCACAACCACGGGCAACACCCTCTGCGACGAGTCGGCCCCGGTTGTCTACCCCACTGTCGAACCTTTGCCAGCCATTGTCTCGTATGCAGTCAAACCAAAAACAAAAGGTGACGAAGAGAAGGTCTTTACCTCCTTGTCGAAAATCATCGAGGAGGACATAACCCTGAACCTCTCCCGGAATGAGCAGACCAAAGAGATCATCCTGTCAGGCATGGGCCAGATCCATATTGAAGTCACCCTGGAAAGAATCATGCGCAAGTTTGGGGTTGAGGTCCAGCTTAGCACCCCAAAGGTGCCTTATAAAGAAACAATCAAAAGGCACACCAGGGTACAAGGCAAGTATAAGAAACAAACGGGCGGCCGGGGCCAGTACGGGGATACCTGGCTGGAGATCGAACCTTTGCCTCGCGGGGCTGGATTCGAGTTTGAAAATCGTATCGTAGGCGGTGTCATACCCAGACAGTTCATCCCGGCCGTGCAAAAGGGAATCGTTGAAGCCATGGCAGACGGTGTTATTTCGGGTCATCCCATCGTAGATATCAAGGTCAAACTGGTGGACGGCTCTTATCACTCTGTGGATTCATCGGAAATAGCCTTCAAAATCGCCGGGTCCATAGGTTTTAAAAAGGGATTTCTTGAATGCAATCCGTCCATCCTTGAACCGATTATGCTTCTGACAGTTACTGTGCCTGATGAATACATGGGTGATGTCATCGGGGATTTGAACAGCCGCCGAGGTAAGGTTCAAGGCATGGACACCAGGAGCGGGCGCCAGTACATTCGCGCTCACGTGCCTCAGGCTGAAATCATGGACTATGCCCCCATCCTTAAATCAATTACCGGTGCTCGAGGCTCGTTTTCAATCGAATTCGACCACTACCAGGAAGTCCCGCCGCATATCTTTGAAAAAATCGTGGGAGAGTCATCCAAAGGTTCGGGAGAATAGGATACGGGAAAAAAATGTATCTTTGCGGATTACTCATGGCCAGCACCAAGGGCGCGGCCGGATTGCGCGAGGACGCCACCGGCCCCCATCTCAAGGCCCGCCTGGCTGAAGCCGGTTTCGAGGTCCGCGCCTCAAAGATTGTCACTGACGATTTAAACGAGATCGTGAGGCAGATTCGCACTTGGATTGATGAAGAGGAACTGGACCTGATCCTGACGTCAGGCGGGACAGGGCTGAGTCCAAATGATGTCACCCCTGAGGCAACCCGGGCCTTGATCGAAAGGGAGGTGCCTGGCCTGGCCGAGGCCATTCGGGCCGCAGGCCGCACCAGCACACCTCATGCCGACCTGTCTCGCGGCCTGGCCGGGGTACGCCGTCAGAGCCTCATCATCAACCTCCCAGGCAGCCCGCAAGGCGCCTTGGAAGGGCTGGAAACCATCCTGCCTGCCCTGCCTCACGCCCTGGATAAAATCAAAGGCGATACCACGGACTGCGTCTAGTGTTATGTCCCAAAATTAGATGATTAAAATGTCTCATAGCTTGTCATTGCGAGCCCTTTGCTTCTCCGCGAGGCACTCTCTCATTTAATTTCTCCAAAAGCTCTTGTGCCAATCGCTCTAGGCGCCAGGTTTTCAGGCCATTGACATAGAAGGAGGCTTGGGCAGCGAAGATGCCGGTGGATTTGGTGTTTGCAACGTGATCTTACTCATTATACGAACAGCATCCCTCCATCCAGCAGAATAGATTGCCCGGTCATGCCCTCCGACTCGCTGGAGGCCAGATAGACGGCTAACGGCGGTATCTCTTCAGGCTGCAGCAATCGGCCGATGGGTATCCTTTGTTTGATTGCCTTCAGCGCCTCTGGGGAGGGGGGACCAAGCTGGGAAGCCATATCGGTCTGGACCACTCCCGGGCAGATGGCGTTGACATTAACGCCATGCTGGCCCATCTCCAATCCCAGACATCTGGTCATGCCCACCAGGCCGTGCTTGGAAATATTATAGGCGCTCTGATACAGAGAAGCCCATTTGCCTGCGGTCGAGGCGATGTTGATGACCTTTCCCTTTTTGCGTTCGATCATATGCCTTAAAACAAACTGCGTTACGTTAAAAGGCCCGTAGAGGTTGACCTTCATAATGCGGTCGAAATCCTCGTAACTGTAGTCAACAAATGGAGAGCGCTTGTAAATACCGGCGTTGTTAACCAGGATATCAATCCGCCCGAATAACTCGATGGCTTTCTGGATCATTGCCTCCACGGCGCCCCGGTCAGCCACGTCCACGGTATACAGTTCTATTCTCCGGCCCGACCTGGAGGCCAGCTTTTGAGTTTCTTTTAGTGTCTCCATCCGGGTAGCGCATAAGAATAGATCGGCCCCTTCCCGGGCAAAGGCGATCGAGATCGCCCGCCCGATTCCCCGGCCGGCTCCGGTGATCAGGGCGACCCGATCTTTTAATCTTTGCGATTGATGATCAGCTTCCATTTCAAGAATCTCCTTTGTATCCGGGTATAAGACCGAACCATGGCCATACCTTTCCTGCGGGACTGCCTTTCGAGACGCTCTCTCCAGTTCGCCTCAGGTCTTCACGAATTTTTGCTTGAGCTCCGCTTTCAGGACCTTGCCTTGAGGGTTGCGCGGTAAGGGTGAATCAATGAAAGCCACGTACTGAGGCACCTTAAAGTGCGCCAGACGCTGCTCACAGAACTCCTGGATTTCCTCTGCCTTAGCTTCCTGATCTCTCCTGAGATAGATGATAGCCTTGACCTGTTCGCCGAAAGTTTTATCCGGCACGCCTATGACCGCGGCTTCAAGGACCTTGGGATGCTCATAGAGCACGTCCTCGATCTCGACGCAGTAGATATTTTCTCCGCCGCGCAGGATCATATCCTTCTGACGATCAACCACATAAAGGAACCCTTCCTCATCAATCCGGCCGATATCCCCGGTATGCAGCCAGCCGTCAATGATTGTCTCCGCCGTGGCCTCAGATTTATTCCAGTATCCCTTGATGATATTCGGGCCCTTGATCAGGATTTCCCCGACTTCATTGGCTGGCAAATCGTTTCCGGCCAAGTCCACTGTCTTTATCTCGACCACAGGCGCTGGTTTGCCAACCGAATCAGGCTTCCTGATAGCGTCTTCGCCCCGGAGAAGGGTGGTGATGGAGGATGTTTCGGTCAGGCCGTAGCTGTTTCCCAGGGACAACTGGGGGAAGGCCTCGTGCAACCTCTTAACCATGTCTGGCGGGGCCGGAGCGCCTCCGTAACTGGCGCTTGTCAGGCTGCTGAGGTCGTATTTATCGAAATTGGGTGAATCCAGCATCATGATGTACATGGTCGGCACCCCGACCATGGCGGAGACCTTTTCTTTCTCAATGGCCTCCATGGCCTCATCCGCCCTGAATCGTCTCAAAATGACGAGCGTTCCGCCCAGGGCTATACTGGTCACCAGCTGGGAATGGCATCCGGTGACATGAAACATCGGCACGGTTAGAAGCTGCTTCCTGGCCGCCTCCATTGATTCCTCATCTGTACTTCCGGGAGGCGGCGCTGCCGAGAGTATGCCGCTGGCGGCGTTATAGACGTTGGTGATAAAATTCATGTGCATGGTCATGGCGCCTTTGGGCCTGCCTGTCGTGCCCGAGGTGTAAAAGATACTGGCCACATCCTGCTCCGAAATCGGCTCCTCGCACATGGGCGCGTCCGGCTCAGCGAGCAGCGTTGAGAAAGGCAGCGTCCCGGTAATTTCCTCATCACCCGTAACGAAGATATGTTTAAGGGCAGGCAGGTTGTCCTTGATCTGGCTAATGCTGTCCCAGTATTTTGGGTCCATGACCAGAACAGAGGACCCGGAATCGCTCAGACCATATTCAAGCTCTTCGCTCTTCCACCAGCAGTTGAGCGGGACAGATATGGCGCCAATGCTCGCAGTGGCAAAGAAAACAATGGGAAAGGCGGTGGCGTTCCCGAGGATCATGGCCACACGGTCGCCTTGGCGCACGCCCAAATCCTGCAGAACCTTGCCAGCGCTTTTGACCAGACGGCCGAATTCTTGGAAGGTAAAGCGCTGATCCTGATAAACCATGCACTCTTGATCACCAAACATGGCCGTTGAGAACGCCAGCAGGTCCCTCAAGGTTTTCATCCGATTCTTGTAGACCTTCATCCTGACGCCGTTGACTTCCTCCTCACCGACGACCAACAGTTCCTCAAGGTTCAGCTCAAGCCCGTTGATGCCTGCCTCAGTCTCCTGCGTCATGCCCATACCCCTTTCTTGGTGTAATTACAATCTTGATTATTTACTGGAAACCACCTCATTAATTTTCCGGGCCAAAACATTTTTAAGATTAAAAATGACAAGGGCGGAGATAAACCCCGCCCGTTATGTTTCTGGTCTAAACAAGCCGGTGATCTCGAAAATCACACACTCGCAAGGGCACCATTTTTTAAAGCGCCTTTCTGAAAGCAATTCCAGATCAGAGACTGCTCACTTATTTTAATTCAATACCCGCAGCCGCCAGGGCGCCCTTTTTATATTCCTGTAAAGGCGACTCCATCAGGATCATCATGCGCTGCGCCTCCATTGAACCCTCACCATGCATGGTCACCACCTCCATGTGCGCGCTCCCTGCGGAACATACCATGTCATGTGTCAGTTGTATCATCTTCATGCGCTCTAAAGAAGTGTACCTGGGAGAGGCCCCGAGGTAGTATTCCAGATAATCGTGAAGGTCCGGATTCTCCCAATCCTGAAAGGTCGGCATGGTCGTGATGATCCCACCGGAAATATCCTGGATGATTCTTAGTATTTCGTGGTAGTGACTCGCAAAGTGCAGTTTACCCATATTGGTGATGAGCGGATTGGGCACCGCGATGTCGCCGTACATCACAGGCGATTTCATAGCCGCTGTAGCCAGGGCCTTGAGTGTCTCCACGTAAGCGGCCACCTCCATGAGCTTGCCGCGAATGTGACCTTTGGTCTCAATGCCGTTCATCTCCGCCATGGCCACGGCCACTCCGGCCATGAGTTCCACGGCCGGAATCTTATAGCTGACCGCGGTAAAGCGATGGTAGGTCGCAAAGTTATAAGCAATCCTCATGGAATGTTCCCACTCGCCGCACATGAAGACACGATCCCAAGGCACGAGGACATTGTCAAACACAATCATGGCCTCCACCAGGCCGCGCACAGGACGGCCCAGGGGAAACTCGGACGGCGTGCGCTCGCCGCGGCTGGGCCGACAGATGAAAGTGATGCCCGGGGCATTGGCCGGGATGGAAAAGGCGACGGCGTACTCTGGTTCGTTTTCCCGCATCTGGCGCGTCGGGAGCACCAGAAGATCGTTAGCCACCGGGGCGCCGGTAATATGAATCTTGGCCCCTTTGACGATGATCCCGTCTTTGTTCTTGTCCACGACACGAAGATAGTAGTCCGGGTGAGTCTGTTTGGCCGGGGTCTGGCCACGGTCGCCCTTGACGCAGGTGATCGCGCCGCAGAGGTTCAGATCGTTTTTACGCAGGTGTTCAAGGTAATTACCGGCGCGCTCCCCATACTCCGGTTTCCCGATTTCCTTGGCCGTGGTCATAATGGCATACATGGCATCGGTTCCAATGTCCTTCCCAAAAGGCAGTCCCCCGGTGATCCGGATGGAATCCCCAATCATCTGAAGCCTTTTTTCAAGGTCCTCCGGGGTATGCGGCGGCTCGAAATACCTGCTCATCGGCTCGCCTGTCTCCGGGTGAGGCATCACAAAAAGGTCGCGCACCGCCGGGTCATCCGAATGAGTCAACTGGTAGTCCCCGGCCGCGGTCTCCACGCTGATCTTGAGGATGGGGTGCGTTGTAATGTCCTCGATCTTCTCCCCGAAGATATATACCTGACGCCCATCCTTAAGACTTTCTTTAAACTCTTCTACTGTACGAAGTCCCATGTCAAACTCCTTTCTTTATTAATAAATGGTTATTATGAGGTGATTGAATTACACGGCTTGCTCACTCACGGTTATGTTTTTAGTTTCATGCCCGGCCTGATTATATCAATGAAGCATTAGCCAGGCCAAGGCTTTTGGGTCTACAACTAAATCTCAGGCCATATCTCTTTGCCGCTGGCAAAACTCACGGTCATTATCTTGGCAGGATCGTCTGTAACCTCCACATTGGGCACCTTAGCGCCCATTAAATTATCGTAGCCGGCCGGCACATAGAAGGTGAAATCCAGAAGCTTTTCTTCCCCTTTCAATGCCGCTGATACGTATCTTGCCAGAGCTTCCGTATCAGGCTCGGTGCGGATATCGCTAGTATTTAAGCCTTCATTCTGGGTCAAGTCCGCGTAAATAAAGGCGGTGCTATACAGACTCGGAAAGACAACCTTGGCAGGAAATTCCTGGCCATATATCATGACACCTGTCTGGAAATATTGAGCCAGCTGAAAACTGGGCCACTTTCCTTTGCCGCACGTCAGACCGGGCTGAAATGGATCTGGCATTTCCATCTCAATCTGGGAAATCTGAAAGGCGGCCCGGCAGGCGGACCCGTAAAAAAACTCCTTCATCATATCGTATCCCTGGGTGTTCATGAGCGGATCGCTGGTCTTATACATCTTTACAAAAGCATCAAAGCGGCTTTTCATGTACCCCAGCGGTTCCATCCCTGTCTCGGAAACCGCGCTTCCCGCCATGTTCAGGTAGACGCTGAGAACCCCTTTTTTGCCGAATTCCTCATAGGTCAGGATACCGTCTCCATCCTCGTCAAAGGCCTCCAGGAACTCCTTCTTTACTGACGTTCCGGCGAGCTTATCCGAAGCCTCCAGGTAACTAAAGGCAGTCCGCTGCAAGTCCCAGGGAACACTGAAGGTGTCGTAAAAAAGGGTTTCGGTAATTAGGTCTGAGAAGGCGCTGTCGCTAATCCTTCCCAGGTGACCCTCAAGAGAAACTAGGGGCGCATCGGCCACGGCATCACGACCGACCACATAATAAATTAATTGACCGAGGCCCCGCTCCTGAGCGTTCTTGAAGCATATGTCTCGAGCCAGAGGGCAGTCATAACCCGTGTGCGTAACAATATTTTCGCCCTCAATGACGGGTATGGGCACCCGTTGAGGAAAGCGCCCTCCCATGCCGTCGTCCAGGCCCACCTTCAGGGCCTCCTCGAAAGGCACGTTGCTGAACATGTACCGGGCGCACAGGAGATCAGTCGCCGCCGGGTCCAGGCCGGTAAAGACCATACCTTCGGGCGCTTTTTCGCCCATCCCGATACCTTGATGGTCTATGTTAATCATCTCGATGCCGTCAACGACATGAATCATAAAGATATCCTGGCTCTTCACGGCCTTGATAATATCAATCATGGTGGCCGTGATGCCGCCGGTTTTTGCCACGATATAGCTGCCTTTCTCATCCCTTTTGGGCAGACCGGTCTGCTCATCTATTTCAGGGACCCAGACCTGGTGAGGTATCCCGGCCTTCATTCCCGGCACAAGGGTGTGCGGGACGCTGTAATCCCATTTGTAACCGCCGGAACTGGCATACTGCATCGGGTAAAGGCCGATACCAAGATTTTTAATGACATTGGTGAAAAGAGTAATGGCGTGCACCTTGAACTTGGGCGCATTGATGAGAATGGACCCTGGATAGGCCTTCATATCTTCCGGGTCCTCAGGGTTTCCCCCGATCACGACCTTGTGAAGGGTGATGGCCTTATAGTTTATGCCATCGGGCACCCCGACCTCCCGGCCCTTGGTCGGATCATCGAAAATCCGGTTCAGGTCATAAACCATCAATTTGTCCGAGACACGTCCTGGAGGGATATAGGTTCCAGCCACACTTTCCTCATGGCCCTTCATCGGATCGTCGCTTGCGTTCGGATCAAGGGATTCAGCCAGGTACTTACGGGCAAAGTAAAACCCCCAGCCGCCGTAAAAACCACCGGACTTCCCTTCCATTGTGGCTTCGGTCGTTACCGTCTTCCCTTCAGGGTTTATCATGGAATACTGGCTGGCGGCCGCGGTCAACATAGTGGCGGCCTCACCGAGGCACATCTGATGGTAACTAACCCCGAGCTTGTCATGAAACCATCTCATCAAGGCGGCCATAAACGGCCACTCGGTGCAGGCCATACTGCCCAGGTCCGGGCCATGCGTCTGGGAATCTATATTGCTGACATTGACCAGGTTGGGTTTGAAAAGCAGCTTCTGTCCTTTTCCCAGCCTTGCCTCAATCTCGTTTTTGAAACCGGTTGCTGCTTGCAGAGGAGTCAGGGCCAGGTCGAGATTTTCATAGGTGTAGTCTATCTTGGCCCTGATCTGATCCCAGGCCTCCTGACTGGAGTTATTTATGTAATCTTGAAGAAGTTCACCCACCCCGGCGTATGATCTGTCAACATCCATGCGGACCACCCCCACCGGGGAGCCAGTGGAATCAACCTCTTTCTTCCCCATGGGAGAATCTATAATCAATGATTTGGGATCAGCCATTATCATCCTCCTTTAATGTCTTGTCTGGTCATACTGAAGAATCCAGACGCTGATTTGGCCTTTGACGTTTCATTTTCAATGTATCTGGAAAATTATTATGCGCAGTGACCATTGTCAAGCTGATTTTCTTCCGATTTTCTTCCGGGTTCAAAGCGCTGCGGGAAGACGAAGCAATCCCGGGCTTTTCAACCGGATCGTTTTTCAGCATTCGTTTTAGTCCCTTCTGCCAAAATCCCGGGCGAATCTTGTAAAATCAAATCCTTGTGATTATATTAGAAAAAATGGGAGCTTGAATATCTCCATAACATGGATTTCAAGAAAAAAGAACTTTTAAATGGCAAACGATACAAAGGAAAATGGCCCAGAGCCGCTTCGGACTGACAGCGAGCACGTTTCCACCACCTCGATCCCCATCGGCGGCATGACTTGCGCCACCTGCGTCGGGCGGGTGGAACAGGCCCTGTCCGGGCTGCCGGGTGTCGAGGAGGCCAATGTCAATTTTGCCACGGAAAAGGCCTTCGTCAGATTTGACCTAGACAAGATCGGCTTGACAGAGATGAAAAAGGCGGTGGAGTCGGCTGGGTACAAGGTCCTGGAGCCTGAAGTCTCTCAGGTAACTATTTCCGTGGGCGGCATGACCTGCGCCGCCTGTGTAAGCCGGGTGGAAAAGGCCCTGGCCGGGCTGTCCGGCGTAAAAGAAGCCCATGTAAACCTGGCTACCGAAAGAGCCACGGTCAGGTTTGATCCGGCCGAGATTGACCTTTCCGGCTTTAAAAAGGCGATTGAAGAAGCAGGCTACCAGTATCGAGGCCGCGAGTCGGCTGAACTGGTGGACGTGGAAAAAGAAGCGCGGGAAAAGGAGTTTGCCAGGCTTAAAAAACAGTTCATCTTTTCAGCCGTTCTGGCGGCCTTTATCCTGGCCGGTTCCATGCAGGCCATAATCCCCCTGCTTAAAAATATAGACCGCCAGATAATGTTCTACATTCTTTTTATCCTGACCACGCCGGTCCTGTTCTGGGCCGGCGGGCGGTTTTTCAGAGGGGCGTTGAGCGCGGCCAGGCATAAAACCACGAATATGAACACCCTGGTGGCCTTTGGCACGTTGGCCGCCTATCTTTACTCAACCGTCGCCACCTTTACGCCTCAAGTTTTTACGGCGAGCGGCCTTGAGGTTCACGTCTATTTTGACACCGCGGCCATCATCATCACCCTGATCCTGTTCGGCCGTATGCTGGAAGCCAGGGCCAAGGGCCGTACCTCCGAGGCCATCAAGACCCTGATGGGACTGGCCCCCAAGACCGCCCGGGTCATCCGGGACGGCCGGGAGGCGGACGTGCCGGTGGACGAGGTCGAGCCCGGCGACCTGGTCATAGTCAAACCCGGAGAGAAGGTCCCGGTTGACGGCGTGATCACAAAAGGATCTTCCAGCGTGGACGAGTCCATGCTCACCGGAGAATCCATTCCGGTCGAAAAGCATGAAGGAGACGAGGTTATCGGCGCGACCATAAACAAGACCGGGGCCTTTACTTTCAAGGCCGAGCGCGTCGGGGCGGAGTCTGCCTTGGCCCAGATCATCAAGCTGGTCCAGGAGGCCCAGGGTTCAAAGGCCCCCATCCAGAGGCTGGCCGATAGGGTGGCCTCCATCTTTGTGCCCGTGGTCATCAGCCTGGCCGTCCTCACTTTTTTTATCTGGTATTTCTTCGGGCCCGAGCCGGCCTTTACCCTGGCGGTGCTCAACTTTGTTACTGTCCTCATCATCGCCTGCCCTTGTGCCTTGGGACTGGCCACGCCCACGGGCATCATGGTCGGTACAGGCAAAGGGGCGGAGTACGGCGTCCTGATCAAGGGCGGCGAATCACTTGAAATCGCACACAAAATTAACACTGTCATCTTCGACAAAACCGGTACCTTAACCAAGGGCCAGCCCGAAGTTACAGACGTGCTGACCTTAAACAGCTTCAAAACAGACGAGGTACTCGGGCTTGCGGCCACGGTGGAGAAAAGCTCGGAACATCCCCTGGGTGAGGCCATTGTCAGGGAGGCCGAAGAGAAAAGGCTGACCCTTGAGTCCGCTGAACACTTCGAGGCCGTGCCCGGTCACGGGGTTGAAGCCAGGGTGAACGGACGAATCGTGCTCCTGGGCAACGCCAAACTCATGACCGACCGGGAGATTGAACTCGGCCAGGCCAAAGCCCGGGCGGCTCAACTGGCCGAAGAAGGCAAGACCCCCATGTTCGTGGCCGTGAACGGACAGGCCGCCGGTATCCTGGCCGTGGCCGACACACTCAAGGAAAACGCCATTCAAGCCGTGGCCGAGTTAAAAAAAATGGGCCTCACGGTTATCATGCTCACCGGCGACAACCAGAAAACCGCGGCGGCCATCGCCGGGCAGCTGGGCCTGGACCGGGTTCTGGCCGAGGTTATGCCCGGGGATAAGGCCCGTGAGGTGCGGCGACTTAGAAGTGAAGGCAACGTGGTGGCCATGGTCGGAGACGGCATCAACGACGCCCCGGCCCTGGCCTCGGCGGACGTGGGCATTGCCATTGGCACGGGCACCGACGTGGCCATGGAAGCCAGCGACATCACCCTCATCCGGGACGACTTAAGAAGCGTCATTACGGCCATTCAGCTCTCCCGGCGAACCATGCGCACCATCAAGCAGAATCTTTTCTGGGCCTTCATCTACAACTCAATCGGCATACCCATCGCCGCCGGAGTGCTTTATCCCTTCTTCGGCCTGCTTCTCAAGCCCGTGGTGGCCTCAGCCGCCATGGCCATGAGTTCCGTGTCCGTGGTCAGTAATTCACTCAGGCTGAGAAACTTCAAGCCTAATTAAAGCGATTGACAGAATTATGTTCCGTTTAGTTCCGTATTATTCGGCGCGTATTTTTACCAATGGCTAGATGATCGAATGACGTCATTATGAAGCGAATGTGACTGGCGCGTGAAATTTAAAAAATTTCGGGATTTTGTCTTCAATGTGTTAATCTTAAGTAAAGGCACATTGGCCGCCTTTATTCTTATTATCTGCTGAGGCAAGCCATCGCGAGACTGGCAATGATCGAGCAGTTTGAATCCATTATCCTGGCCCTGATGCAGCCCAAAAAGTCTGAGGGCGCCTTCTCCCTTTTCGACCCTGCCGCGCAGTTTGATACAGAGTGCACCGATCAAGGCGGTATGGCTCAGGCCCTGAACGCCGCCTTTCTCATTACTCTTTCCGGTCCCAGGCACCTTGAGTTTGAACAGGCTAAGAGATTCCTTACTCGCCTGGCAGACTCACCCGACTGGAAGGATGCGGCCAGGTTTTACCTGAACGGAATCAATCTCATTCATGCGGAACTCAGCACCCTGTGCCAGCAAGACCCCGATTTTTCAAACCGCTTAAAAGACCTCTCTGCATGGCTGGCTGAAAAAAGAAAGAAGAACCTCAGTGAGGCGGCTGAAAAGATATGGTCTGTCTTTTTTCCGGAAGCAACAGGCATCCAGGCAAATAAAGAGGAATGCGTAGAAGCCTTAAGAAAAAAACGCACCGTCACCATCACCGAACTGAACCCGAACCCCATCAGCGACCCGGCCCAAGAAATTCTCTTTACCTCGAACGTCCTCCTCACCCTTCCCCCAGCCTCGAAATCGCAGGATGAGCTTCGCCTGACCGACCCTCTGAAAAAGGAACTCCTCAAAGTCGCCCGCGAGCCCCAGCTCTTCTGGTACGACCACCCCATCCAGATTGGCGTGGAGCCGGAGAAAAACGAAGTCCTTCATGGTTTAAGGGGCTTGAGCCAGACCATGGCCTTTGAACGCGGTCATGGCACGGCCTCGCCCCATGACAGACTGACATGCGTCCTGTCGGTCTCAGTCACTCACCGGGGACTGCGAGGCATTGCCAATAAATACCTCGAGGAAGAATTTGCCCACTCAAACAGTTTGAGAAATATGGATGTTTATGTCTTCACAGAAGCGGACACCCAAAGAATGGTCAAAGAAGTTCTTGCCCCGGCGGCCCGGTTTTACCTCAAAAGCGATGAAGCGGACGATCTCCTGAGCGTACTTGGCGTGGACGGCGAATACGGCCGCCACTACAGCTTTTTAAAGGCGATAGCCGCCTTCTGGAGCGTCTTTATCCAGCCCAAAATAAGGGCTACCTTCAAAATCGACCTGGACCAGTCCTTCCCGCAGGAAAAGCTCATCACCCAGACGGGCGCTTCCGCGTTTGAACATTTCAAAACCTCGCTCTGGGGAGCTTACGGCCTGGATCGCCGCGGACAGCCTCTGGAACTGGGCATGATAGCCGGGTTCCTCGTCAATGCCCAGGACATCGGGAAATCCTTGTTCTTCCCGGACGTTCTCTTTCCTGAACGCGCGCTCTCCCCGGATGAATACATCTTCTTCAGCACCCTGCCGCAAGCATATTCCACCGAGGCGGAAATGATGACGCGCTATAATACAAACAAACTGGATGGCAAAAAAACCTGCATCCAGCGCGTCCATGTTACCGGCGGCACGAACGGCATCCTCATCAGCAGCCTCCGCTGCCATCGCCCTTTTACTCCATCCTTCTTCGGCCGGGCAGAAGACCAGGCCTATATCCTTTCTGTGTTTCCCAAGGAGAACACCAGGCTTACATACGTCCACAAGGACGGCCTTGTCATGAGCCATAACAAGGAGGCCTTTGCCCAGGAGGCCATCCAGTCCGCCCATCTGGGCAAACTGGTCGGAGACTACGTGCGGATCCTTTATTTCTCAGCTTATGCGCACACGCTGACCAACGATGTCTCGAAGTTAAAGGAAGCCATTAATCCATTCACCGGCTGTTTTGTATCCAGGCTTCCGACAACAGTGGTCTATCTTCGCTTCGGGCTCAAGGCAGCCTCCTTTTTCAACACGGGCCAAAAAAAGGAAGGGCTTGAATTCATCTCTGTCGGCGCCAGGCGCATCATGGAGGCTCTTGATTTTATACGCGGTCAAAACAGCCTGCTCAAGCAGACGTACGAAAAAGAACGACTCGGCTGGAACCTATACTATGATACACTTTCTGCCATAGAAGATGCGTTCGAGCATAATGATGAGTTCTCGCTTGAGCTGCAAAAAAAAGCTAAAAACATCGTTAATCAATGCTATGTACGCTTGGGATCGAAGTGAGATTTAAGGTCTTTGACCGTTTGATTTTTTGACCAGTTGATATGCCCGATAGAGAAAACATGACAAAAGATGCTGAAAAAAAACGGCCTGAGGGTGACCCTGAAGAACCCTTGGAGCAAGGCGCCGCCGGGCCGGCCAGGGCTGATGAAGCCTTCTCCACCTGGGCTCAGGTCTTTCAGCACGCCGGATGGGGCCTCGCGGTGACCGATTCTGAGGATCAAACCCTTCGGGTCATGAATCCCGCCTTTGCCTTGATGTATGGTTACGATGTCGAGGAACTCCAGGGTATGTCCCTGGCTGAACTTTTCTCTCCCCAGTCACGGCCGTCTCTGGCCCGGCATATCCATGAGGTAAATGAAAGAGGCCGCCTCATTTTTGAATCCCAGCATCTCCGCAGGGATGGGACCGTCTTCCCGGTGCTTGTCAACATGACTGCGGTGAAAGATGACCAGGGGAATGTTCTTTATCATGTGAATAATATCCAGGACATCAGCCGGCAAAAAAGGACGGAAGAGGAACTGCAGCGCATGGCCGTGCAAGCGGAAAAGCACGAACGCAAGGCAAAACTGGCCCAGAAAGAGGCTGAAACAGCCAGCCAGGCTAAGGGCGAATTTTTAGCCAATATGAGCCACGAGATCCGCACGCCCATGAACAGCATCATCGGCCTGACTGAACTCGTCCTTGACATGGAACTTGAACCCGAACCGCGGGAGTATCTCGGCCTGGTGAAATACTCCGCCCATAATCTTTTGAAATTACTAAACGATATCCTTGATCTTTCTAAAGTGGAGGCCGGGAAGCTGGATATCGAGCTGATTAACTTTGACCTGCGCCAAAGCATGGCCCTGACCATGAACATCCAGGCGCAGGCTGCCCACAGCAAGGGGCTGGAACTGGCCTACCACATCCATCCCGAGGTGCCTTCGGCCCTGCTAGGCGACCCGGGGCGCCTGCGACAGATTACTACCAACCTCCTCAACAACGCCATCAAATTCACCGATCAAGGTGAGGTGGTGCTCAGGGTTACAGTCGAGTCTCAAAAAGAAAATGAAGTTATTCTTCACTTTTCAGTATCCGACACCGGGATCGGCATTCCCATGCAAAAACAGGAAGCCGTCTTTTCTGCCTTTATCCAGGCCAACGGCTCAACCACTCGCCAGTATGGCGGCACAGGACTCGGGCTGACCATCTCCAAGAGACTGGTAGAAATGATGGGCGGCCGTATCTGGGTCGAATCCGAGGAAGGCCAAGGCAGCACCTTCCACTTTACCGCCCGCTTTGGCCTGGGGCACGGCTATGCTGAACCCGTTCCCATGGACCTGGCTGCGCTTAAAAACCTGCGCGTGCTGGTGGTGGACGACAACGCCGCCAGCCGGAATATTCTGAAAGAGACCCTGGCCGGCTGGGGCATGGAGTCCGAAGCGGCGTCAGACACCCTCAAGGCCATCGCGGCCCTGAAGCAGGGGCACCAGAGGCGTCATTCCTTCGCCCTGATCCTGGTTGACGCCCATATGCCCGGTATGGACGGTTTTGAACTCGTGGAACAGATCAAGCAGGTTCCGGAGCTAGCTGAGGCTAAAATCATTATGCTCACTTCGGTTGGACAGCGCGGAGACGCAACCCGCTGTCGTAAGCTCGGAATTACCGCCTACCTGAGCAAGCCGCTCGAACCTAAAGACTTACAGCAAGCCATTCAAACCGTTTTAAGCCGACCGGAGACAATAACGGATACCCTGCCGCTAATCACCCTCCACTCCTTGAGGGAAGGACGGCGTTATCTGCGCATTCTCCTGGCTGAAGACGACCCTGCCAGCCAGACGCTCTTCCAGAGGCTCCTCCGCAAGCGGGGGCATATGGTTGTCACGGCAGGCCACGGCCGGGAAGTTCTGGATGCCATTGAGAAAGAAGCGTTTGATCTGCTCCTCATGGACATCCAGATGCCGGTCATGAACGGTCTCGAAGCCGCAGCCGCTATCCGCAGGAACGAGCAAGGCCTTGGCCGGCGTCTGCCCATCATTGCCGTCACTGGATATGATACTGAAAGCGACCGGGCCCGCCTGTTTGAGGCCGGCATGGATGGTTATGTGTCAAAACCAATTACACCGGAGAAACTGTTCGAGGCTATCGAGGGAGTGGCCGCCATGCCGGAGCGCCCTGATAATCAGACCTACTCCCCTGTTACCGACGTGATTGAAATAACGAAGCTCATGGTCAATGTTGGCGGTGACAGGAGCCTTCTGAAAGAGATGATTCGAATATTTCTTGACGGCCTGCCTGAGCAGCTTTCCAATATAAAAAAAGCCGTCAGCGCGAGCGATCATGAGGCCTTAAAAGATGCGGCCCACAGTCTCAAAGGCACGGTCGGGCACTTCGCGGCCAAGGCAGCCCACGAAACAATACTCAAGCTAGAAGAAGCGGCAGGCGGAGCCAGCCCGGAGCGGATCGCAGAGATACTTTCTCAACTTGAAAAGGAGCTCACACGCTTAAAGCAGGCCCTGCTGGCCATAAAAAATAATAGACCGCTGATTTAGAGGCGGCCTTGGCGCCATCGTCACCAGACCCTGCCTGAAAGGAATAACCGATCATTGACCCTGGCATGGCCTCAAGTCTTAAGCGTCCGTTTTTGAGGTTGTGTTCAAAACAGATTTTTTGTATAATTATCTTTAATCTCAATCAAACGCTTCGACAGGGAGGGCACAAGGTGAAAAAAGTAACTTGCGCGGCCGTAGCTGTATTTACTTTATTTATCTTTATTTCCGGATGCTCCAAGGGTCCGGACACTGAAAGCTCTTTACTCACAGAAACAGCCGCAAGGGTGATTAAAGAAAAAAACGGGGACCCTTATTATATCTATGTGAAAGTCTCCGGTCTTAAACCCGGAACAAAACTTGGCGGAGAGATGCAGAAGCTCATAGATACCGGGGTCTATGAATATGAATGGGGAGATGTGCGGAAGATCTATGTCCCGAAAAAAGAAGAAGCCGCCGCCTATGCCAAGGGGGATATATCTATCAATCTCGGCGGCCAGATCACGGCCGAGCTGGCCGTGAAAAAAGTTTACCTGGACAGGATTTTAAAAATAAAAATAAAGAAGAACGAAGCCGAGGTGACCTATATTGAAAAGTACGAGCCTTCTGATCTTTACGACATCATTACGGCAGACCAGGAGGCCAAGACAACGCTGGAAGAAGCCCGCCAGGCCGGTGAATTGAAAGAACCGGAGGAAAAACAGATCACGCTCATTAAAGAAAATGAGACCTGGCGTGTCAAATAGCGGTATTTAGAGCTTAGCCTCTAGCTTGATCTAGTCTTCCCCTGTGCCATGGAGGCGGCCAGGGGATTTTTCAGGGCACAAGAATATTAGTCTGCTCCTAAATTCAACAATATCATGACCTTAATCACCATGAATTCTTTACCGATTACCAGGTTTTTTTCATCAACTCTTTTAGAGATGAACCTAATAATATCACCGCTAAAAATCCCGGCTTAACGCTGTTAGAGCAGGCCCCCTCACCTTTTAATCAAGGTCGTCCAGGGTTGGAATTTTAGATTCACAAGGAACCCCGGTCTGGCAGAGCCCGCAGCCGTAACCCTTAAAATGAAACTGCGTCTGGACATACTCGGCAGTATCCCGAAGATAGCTCAGGCACTTCTTCTTGTCGTGCCCGGCCTCAGACAGAGCCCCGACTGGACAGCGTGAAATACATCTGCCGCACAGCCCTTCCGGAAAAAAAAGGCAGTAGGCGTGGTGATCGGTATAGGGCCTGGGTGAGGGGTTTACCTCGAGACGCGCGATAACCGACCCGGCGCGCATGGCTTTGCCTCGGGGTGTGATCAGGCCGTCGCAAAGGCCAAAGGTACCCAGGCCGGCGGCAAAAGCCGCATGCCGTTCTGACCATTTCGAGGCCAGGAAAAACCGCTCGGAAGGCAAAGTCTTCCAGCCAGGGGTCAGGGTCGGAGCCAGGGCTTCGTAACCGGCCTTCTTCAGAGTGGTCGCCACGTGCTGCCGCAGTTTCTCGTTGGTCTTTTCACCGAAGATGCGGGACCTGGCCCATCTTTCTGAAGGATACTTCGTTTCTTTGCGGTGATCGGCCCTGGTGGCTGAAGTCTGAGGCAACACCCAGCTGACAATGGTCAGTTCGTCCGGGGAAAATTTAAGCTCAGGAAAGACTTCGGCAAAAACCTCCTCCGGGGTCCAATGAAATTCGCCGACATGTTGCTTGTAGTCCTGGTAGATCTGATCCGCCCCATTTGAAAATCCAACCAAAGGTTCGTCCCACGCCTTTTCATTAATGTCATTTTGCAGCGAGTTCTCAGGGGAATGATTGATGAAATCCTTGATAACTTTTTCCAGCCAGGCTGCAGGTTCCAAAGAGCACTCACTCGTCTCCATCTCAACACCTCTCTTTATGATTATGATTGGCCTTTAGAAATATTCTAGCGTCATTATTTTCAAAAACAAGCGGCGGCTTAAAAAATTTGGGAGTTCTGAATTGAAATTCGCCTGTCATCTGACTTCAAACGACTCGATGCGGCGCCATTGGTGTTGACCTAAAGTCTGATCGGCTCTATAATATATATCATGCTGGGAATTTTCGACCGAGTCAAAAAGGCGGCCTATGAAGCCGGTCTATCCATGAAAAAAGACCCTTTGCTTCAGAAGGCTGCGGAAAACCTCAAGGAGACGGTCCAGTCTTTTACCGAGGGCTACCGTGAACAGCAGACCAGGCAGAAGCGCTGCCAGAAATGCCGGAAAACGGTCCCCGCAAAGGCCAGCTTCTGCCCCCACTGTGGAACCAAACTGAATTAGCCTTTCATCTCGTTCCTTTTTTCAAGAGGATGTGCTCCAGGAGCAGAACCAGGAGCAGACTAACGATCAACCCGTTGTTCAGGATGGGCCTCAATATATCCGGGATCTGGTTCAGAAAGGAAGGCGGCAGCATACCGGCCATGACGCCCATGAGCACTGGCAGAAAAATACGGGCGGGGATAAACCCCGCCCCTACAATACCGATTTAGAATTTTAGAGTAGGAGCAGGGTTTATCCCCGCCCTCTCCCAAAGCTTGAAAACAGTTTCTTTGCCAAATAACCCTGCGGCTTTAGCCGGAAGGCCGGGTGCTCGCAGTGACGATTCATTAGTATATGACTGATCGCGGCTTAGTATTACCAGGGATTTAAAGAGAGCCTTTTCAAAAATGCTCTCTCCGACCTATTTTAATGCCTGGCTGAGGGCCAGGTCTACGGCTTCGGCCGGACTGGAAGCGGGTAAAACGCCTTTGATCTCGCCCCAGGCCCTGAGCCCCACCACCGGACGCCCCATCTTAAGGCCGAGGGCCACTTCGGAGAGTGTTCCGGCTTCACCGGGCAAGGCAATGACCGCCTGGGCGGCGCGAACGATGACGGCGTTGCGGACGTGCCCCAGGCCCGTAGCCAGAGAAAGGTCAATATATGGATTGGCTGCCTCCCGGTCCGGGCCGGGCAGAATGCCAACGGTCAACCCTCCAGCCTCCTTGGCCCCTTGAGCCGCGGCGGCCATGACCCCGCCCAAACCGCCGCAGATCAGGATAGCGCCGCGCCGGGCCAGCAGCTGGCCGGTCTGCTGGGCCAAATCGTGCACATCAGGCTCACAGGCTCCGGCGCCGCAGACCGCAACCAGGGTCTGCCTGGCGAAATCAAACCCTACCACCTGAAACCCTTTCCGCCTCCTTCTGCCCAGCCATGACCTCCAATTAAATCCACAAACCGGCAGCCGCCGAGATCAGAGCGGCTGAGCGAGCCGTCCTTCTTTTTCACCAGTTTGAGCAGGGATTGAGAGCCGCGTGTTTCACCGACCGGAATGACTAGACGGCCCAGAGTCGTGAGCTGCTCGATCAGAGGCTGAGGCACAGTCGGAGACCCGGCCGTGACAATGATAGCTTCAAAAGGCGCTTCATCTTTCCAGCCAAGTGTACCGTCACCCAGTCGAAAGCGGACGTTAAAGTAATTCAGCTCTTCTAAAGTCTTCCGGGCCTTGGTCAGCAAGGCACGGATTCGTTCGATGGTAAAAACCTTATAACTGAGCTCCGCCAGGACGGCTGCCTGGTAACCGGAGCCTGTCCCGATCTCCAGAACCTTTTCGTCACCGGTGAGTTCCAGGGCCTCGGTCATGAGGGCCACGATATAGGGCTGTGAAATGGTCTGCTGTTCACCGATAGGCAGGGGGTGATCTCCATAGCTCTGACTTTGCAAGGCCTCCTCCACAAAAAGATGCCGCGCCACCTTGTTCATGGCTTCGAGGACTTTTTTATCCCTGATACCCCGGGCCTCGAGCTGCCCCACGACCATCTGCCGCCGGGATAGGTGATAGTCGTTTTTATTCATTTCATCCTCAGAGCGAGATCAGGCTTGTTAATGATTTTACTTAACACACCTGTCGTCTTTTCCGCAAGGCCAATGACGCGCCATGTCAATGACGCGCCATTGTCGAAAGAACATTTTTTGTGTTATTATACTAAAATATAAATAGAGGCGACTGTCTCAGTGACCCCAATTGCCTTCCAAGGACCTTGAAACACGGCGTTCCTGCCTTTTCAAGGTCATTTCCGCCTGCCTCGGTTCAGGCCGTTAAGGAAGCATTATGAATCAGACTTCATGCCCCTTGGGCGATCCTTCTAAATGTCCGTTTATCCAAAAAACTGGGAGCCAAGATCAGCCAGGCCCGTCCGACCTCAAAGGAAACCGCGAAGCCAGCCGGCTGGTTTCCTTTGTCAATGGGACATCGCCAGCCACATCCAGCGGCAGGGAAGACGGCGCTGAAGAAGCCATTCAGGCCCGCGTCGCCCGCTGGCGCGCCAGAGGAATAACGCCCCAAGACGAGCAGAGGGCGGAGACGCCTCTCAAACGCACCATTATCCCCAGCTATACCTTTCAGTTTACTGGCAGCGATTTCATCCTGGCCGGTTACAACGAGGCCGCCGAAGCCGAAACCAGAGACAAACTGGCAGCTTATATTGGAAAGAAAGCCTCTGAACTACTCACAGATCGGCCGGACATCCTGGAAGACATCCGGGGGTGCTACAGGGAAAGGAGCACCAGTGTCCGCCGCGGGCGATACCGCATGTTCCCGAATGATGAGGAAAAAAAACTCACAGCCTTTTACACCTTTGTGCCTCCCGATCTGGTTCAGATTATTACGCAAGACGTTACCGAGCTTGAGTTTATGCGCCTGGTCCTTAAAGAAAGTGAAAAGAAGTATCGCAGCATCTTTGAGTCCGCCCTGGCCGGTATCTACCGCACGCGTGGCGAGGATGGCAAAATCCTGATGGCCAACCAAGCCCTGGCTGAAATATTAGGTTATGATTCAGCCTGGCAGCTCATGTCCGAGACTAGGGCTACTGAGCGTTATGTTCATCCTGAGAAAGGCAAGGAATTGGGGCAGCGCCTCAGGCGAGACGGCCGGGTGGACAGCTACGAGTTCGAAGCTCTCCGCCGCGACGGCTCACAAATTCACCTGATCCTGAGCGGGGTCCTCCATCCAGACCAAGGCTATATCGAAGGTGTGATTCTGGACATCACCGAGCGCAAGCGGGCCGAAGAGGCGCTTAAGGAGAGCGAGGAACGATATCGCAGCATCTTTGAGTCCGCCCTGGCCGGTATCTACCGCACGCGTGACGAGGATGGCAAATTCCTGATGGCCAACCAGGCCCTGGCTGAAATATTAGGTTATGATTCAACCTGGCAGCTCATGTCCGAGACTAGGGCTACTGAGCGTTATGTTCATCCTGAGAAAGGCAAGGAATTGGGGCAGCGCCTCAGGCAAGACGGCCGGGTGGACAGCTACGAGTTCGAAGCTCTCCGCCGCGATGGCTCACAAGTTCACCTGATCCTGAGCGGGGTCCTCCATCCAGACCAAGGCTATCTCGAAGGTGTGATTCTGGACATCACCGAGCGCAAGCGGGCCGAGGAGGCGCTTAAAGAGTCTCAGCACAGGCTCCGCTCGCTCTCGACCCAGCTTCTCTCCGCCCAGGAGGAGGAACGGAAACAGATCGCCCGCGAACTTCATGACAGCATCGGGCAGTCCCTGACCGCTATCAAGTTTGGCGTGGAAAACATCCTGGAAGAAATGGATAAAGAACCGCCTGCTTCGACCAAGTCAGCCCTTTCCAGCGTCCTGGCCATAGTGCAGGAGGCGGCGGATGAGGCCCGCAGAATGAATACCGACCTCCGGCCGCCCATCCTGGACGACATGGGGGTCCTGGCCGCCATCGCCTGGTTTTGCCGCAAATTTGAAACCATATATTCAAACCTGCGCCTCAGCCGTCACATCGAAATCAAAGAAGACGATATACCGGACCCCCTTAAGATCGTCGTTTTCAGAATCATCCAGGAAGCCATGAATAACATTGCCAAACACAGCAGGGCCCAGAAAGCATTCATCTCTCTTTTAAAAACAGAAACAAACATCGAACTGACTATCGAGGATGACGGCCGGGGCTTCAATTCAGAAGAAGCACGGACCGGAAAAGGATCTGCAGGCAGCTTCGGCCTGGACACCATGAGGCAAAGGGCCGAACTTTCAGACGGAACATTTAAGCTTGTGTCAGAAATAGATAAAGGCACGACCATCCGGGCCTCATGGCCCTTGCCATCGGACTGAGGATGCGTTTGACTTCAGGCCTGATATCGTTGATAATGGTTCATGGCCGATATTGTTGATCATTTTATTGATAAAAGATCGGCTATATAAAATCCCCCTGAATCCCTCTTTAGAAAAGGGGGACTTATATGCGGTTCTTTTTGTAAAGGGGATTTTTTCCTGCCCCCTTTTGTAAAGGGGGCTTATACTAAACTGTGATCAATCATATGCTAATGAATCGTCATTGCGAGGAGCTTCAGCGACGAAGCACCCATTAAGAGGCACCTGTCAAGAGAATAATATTCTGTCATGCGACGAGCCTTATATTTTCTTACAGGTTTCGCCGCC